>NZ_VOYN01000028.1:0-44896 GCF_013420275.1 Acinetobacter sp. YH01020 | reverse complement strand
CCTATTTAAGTGATGTGCTGAAAAGGTTGCCGACACATAAAGTGACTCAGATTGAAGAATTGCTACCACACCGCTGGAAACCTGAACCGAATTAAAAAATAGGCATGGGGTTCAGCGGACGCTTACCGACATACACGCCTTTGGCATTCTAATTGCTTAACGGTATTACGTTTTATTAAAAAAGTAATATTGGGGCTTGGTCAGTATGGGTTATGTCGCAAGAGAGCTCAGTCCGAAAAGCAAGCTATTGCTCGGCTTCGGATCATTTTTAATTCCTGTGCTTATTTGGTGTGCAGTGAGTTATTTGCCATTTTTATGGCATCCACAGGTGCAAATTACTCAGTCTGGCAGTGTGCCGTATTTGCAAGTCGATAGCCGTGTAGACAAAGCGGTGTTTTATGCCGAAGCGCAATCTGCGGTCAATGCAGGTTTAGCACCACCTCAAGGTAAACTGGTCAATCCAATCTATTTACCTGCACCGCACGAAGTAGCAAAAGCATTAGTTACGGCTTTTATAACTCCACCTGCCCAACCTGATGCCCCATGGTTTCATCAAAGCTTATGGCACAGTATTAAAATTGTGTTCAGCGCTTTTTTTATTGCCTCTCTCATCGGTATTCCGCTAGGTATTCTTTGCGGTTTTTCTCAAAAAATATCACAACTGACCGAACCCTTTGTTGAGTTTTTTCGCTACTTGCCCGCCCCTGCTTTTGGTGCCTTAGCCGTTGCGATTTTAGGCATTAATGATGCACCTAAAATCGCCATTATTGTGATTGGTACGCTATTTCAGCAAATTCTAATTATTGCCAATACCATACGGATGGTTGACCGGGGCCTGATCGAAGCAGGTTTTACGCTGGGTACCAATAAATTAAAAAGTTTATTTCATGTGGTGATTCCAGCGGCGCTTCCCGACATTTACCGCGACTTGCGTGTATTGCTGGGTTGGGCTTGGACCTATCTTATTGTCTCTGAACTGATTGGCACAACCTCTGGGATTACGTGGTTTATCACCCAACAAGCGCGTTACCAAAATTTTGACAATGTCTATGCCGCGATCCTCATCATTGGGGTGATTGGTTTGGTATGCGATGTGGTGCTAATGAAACTCGGACAACATCTATTTAAATGGAAAGCAGGAGCAAAATAATGAACAGCACAGAGTTTAATGCCACCACTTATTTCGATGCAATTTATGCACGCCCTGTCATTTTAGAAGCAAAAAAACTCACACAAAGTTTTAAGCACGGCAAAACTGAACGCACTATTTTAAATCAGTTGGATTTAAAGATTCATAAACGTGAATTTATCTGCGTGATTGGCCCATCGGGTTGCGGTAAATCGACCTTTAGCCGAATTGTGGCTGGGCTTGATCCTTACAGTAGCGGTGAATTGCTGGTCGATGGCCAAGTCATTAAAGGCCCAAGCCCTGAGCGTGGCATGGTGTTTCAAGGCTACACGCTTTTTCCATGGAAAACGGTCAAAGAAAATGTAATGTTTGGCCCTTTAATGAAAGGTGCCAGCAATGCTTCGGCCGAATCCAGCGCCCGTGAATGGATTGATATTATTGGTCTAGAAAAATACCAAGATCAGTACCCGCATCAGCTGTCTGGCGGGATGAAACAGCGCGTTGCCATTGCCCGCGCATTGGTCAATGAACCCAAAATATTATTGATGGATGAGCCTTTTGGCGCGCTTGACCCGCATACCCGCCAAAAAATGCAAAAACATTTAATGGATCTTTGGCAAAACATTGATATCACCATCATTTTTGTGACCCACGATATGGATGAAGCCATTTTATTGGCGGATCGTATTGTGGCGCTCAAAGCCAATCCTGGTGAAATTAAAGAAATTATTGAGGTCGATTTACCCCGTCCTCGTAATCCTGAACTCATGCTAAGTCCTGAATTTAAACAACTGCGCGAACGGGTGGATTTCTTGGTACATGCGCAGGAAGACGAGCTCGACCCAGCGATGGAAAACCTACCGAAAATTCCACGTATGACTCAAGTCAGTACGCAAAAATAACTGGATTAATCCCTCTTCATCTTTAGGACGGCCTAAATGATGTACTACAGCGTTGGACGGCCAACATTATAGGAATTGAAGATGAATGAATCTTATGTTTTGCCACTTGTTGATATATCGAAAATGCAAAGTACGGTACTGTCAGAACGCTTAGAAGTAGCCTCTGCATTGGATCAAGCCTGTAAAGATGTTGGTTTTCTATATTTAAAGGGTGATCAGTTCAATTTTGATTTTGCGACATCACTGATTCAGGTGGCAAAGCGTTATTTTCAACAAGATACCGCAAGTAAAATGCAACACTATATTGGACTGTCGAAAAATCATAGTGGCTATGTGCCAATTGGTGAAGAACAATTTGCAGGCAACAGCTACGACTTAAAAGAAGCCTATGACGTCAATTATGATTATCACGGCGAAGCGACAGCATTTCCTTTGCTTGGCCCTACGTTATGGCCAGATGATGCCACATTTAAAAGTACGGTCAGTGATTATTACCACCATTTACGCAGTATCAGCGAAGAAATTTTTCAGGCCTTTGCTTTAGCATTGAATGTAGATGAGCATTTTTTTGATCGTAAAATTACCCATCCGACCAGCCAGCTGCGTCTAATCCATTATCCGTATAACCCTGAAGTGAAAGATGCCGAAGGTATTGGCGCGCATACAGATTATGAGTGCTTTACACTGCTCTTACCGACTGCACCAGGTTTGCAGGTACTCAATAAACAAGGTGAATGGATGGATATTCCATTGATTGAAAATACCTTGGTGATGAATATTGGTGACATGATAGAAATTTTGTCGAATGGCAAATATTTGGCCACCAAACACCGTGTTAAAAAAGTCTGTGAAGAACGCTACTCTTTCCCCTTATTCTGCGCCTGTAATTACGACACGATCATTGAGCCAGTACATTCAACTGAAGCGCCTAAATATCAGCCCTTAATTGGTGGTGAACATTTATTTAATCAAACCGCGCAAACCTTTAGTTATCTTAAAAAACGTATCGCTTCAGGAGAGCTGAGTCTAAGAAATGCTGTGCCTTTGTCCTCATTTGGTATGGATGAAAATACAGAAGTACAAGGAGCAAACGCATGAATTTATTTCAGGCTTTAGCACAGCTTCCAGCCAGCCAAGAGATTTCAGGTCCTATTCCAGACTATTTGTATGGTGCATTTCGTCGTAAAAGTATCAGTTTTTCAAATGGTTTAACGGATGAAAAAACCATTGTGTATTGGTTTCAATCACGTAGTTTCACCATCGATCTACGTTTAAAAAGCCAAGAAAATACGCCAGTGAATGAGCGTCAAGGCTGGATTGGCAACACTCTTTGGGATGCTGAACAGCAATTATTATCTTGGGACGTTAAAGCACACTCAAATTATCAAAATCATGTGCAATGGCCAGAACCTGCAAAACTGCATGCGATTGGCAACTGTATTTTAGAATTCTCTCCAAGCAATGCCTATGTTGAAGACTGGCGTCAACAAGTTCATGAAGGGCTATTTTTAGGCCTGCGGTTGCAGTCAGCCCTCGATGTAGAAAGTCATCAACCCTTGCAGATGGATGGCGGTTTAATTATTTGTGATAAGCATGTGGCCTTCGCACTGAGCCGTTTACCTACAGATCAGCAAACAGTTGCCAGCATCAACATATCATCTGCACCTACTATGTATGAAAAGTTGATTGAAAGCTTTGAAGTATCAATCGCTGTAGATGGTCTGCATAAGTACTATACAACGACTTCCTCTCAGCAAAATCAAGTGTTTAAATTTGATGATTTTAAAGTTATTGATGAAACACATTTGATGCAAAACGTCATTATTAATGGTCAAGCAGTACAGCTGATGTTCGAGGTGGATATTTATGTTCCACATTATGCATTTCAGCGTCGCACTGATACCACGACAGAAAGTACAGATTGGTTACGAAATGAAAAACAGCACCTCTTGCACCATGCAATAGAATGTCTATAGGAAATCAATGTCGTTTATATATTTGCTCATTGCAATCATTGCCGAAGTGATTGCTACATCCGCCTTAAAAGCCAGTAATGGCTTTACTGAACTTGTGCCGATTATTTTTACCGTGTTGGGCTATGCCATTGCGCTCTTCTTTTTAGGTTTGACCTTTAAATCGATTCCTATGGGATTGGCCTACGCCATGTGGTCCGCTGCAGGCATTGTGCTTATTTCATGCGTGGGCTGGGTTGTGTTTAAACAAAATTTAGACCTACCTGCCATGATTGGTTTGGGCTTTATTTTATTGGGCATTGTGATTATCAATGTTTTTTCTAAAAGCACAGAGCTTTGAAATGTCAGTTTTGAAATGTAGTTTTTAAATAATATCTCTGAAATTTTAAAGACTTAAATTGCTATAGATAAAAATGCTCTAGCTTGCTGTTGCACACTAGAGCATACGTTTCGAATGAATTAACTGTGATCAGTCGGCTTCTATAAAATGCCTTTCACTAGAAAAAAGCATCCAACAATACACAACAGCACCGCGAAACATTTTTTCAGTACTGCTGGTGAAAGCGCATGCGCAGTTTTCGCACCATATTTAGCAGTGAAGAAACTCATCACACTAATGCCAAAAAAGGCATAGATATGAATAAAGCCAATGGTATTTGGAATTTCAACTTGCTGCTGCATGCCAAAGAACATAAAGCCTAATGCACCCGCAATGGCAATGGGTAAACCGCACGCCGCAGACGTCCCGACCGCTTTTTGCATCACCACGCCATTTGCCGTTAAATACGGCACCGTAATACTGCCGCCGCCAATCCCGAAGATGGCCGATGCAACGCCGATACCCGAACCTGCTGCAATTTGTTTAGCTGTAGATGGTAGTGTTTTATTTGGATCGACTGGCTTTTTTGCTCCCATAAACATGGTATAAGCCACCCAAAGTAAAAACACGCCGACAATCATTTGCAGATGTAAACCTGACAGCCAGCCTGCAATCCCTGCGCCTGCAAAACAGCCAATCGCCATAGACGGAGCTAAATTTTTAAATACAGGCCAAATCACAGCACCATTTTTATTGTGCGCCATCAAGGAGCTGATCGATGTCACAACAATCGTAGCCAAAGATGTGCCGAGCGCCAAATGCATAATCACATCGGGACTATAGCCCATTTGGCTAAAAACAATATAGAGCAAAGGCACAATGATAGTACCGCCGCCAACGCCAAACAGCCCCGCAGCAAAACCTGCAAATGCGCCAATAATTAAGAAAGTAATGAGTTCCACGAAATAGATACTTTTAAAGTGATGTATTGAAGAAGTCTGACTGGTTTAAGCCAACTCCACTTGACCCACAGCATGATAAGCGCGGTTGAAATATACCAAGCTTTCCTCCTGCTGACTTTGCTTGATTGCAACCACACGGCACATAAACACACTGTGCGTACCCACTTCTTGAATCTGTTCAATCTGACAGTCAAAACTGACCAAAGCATCTTTTAATATCGGTGAACCTGTTTCTAATACAGTCCAAGAACCCAATTTAAAACGCTCTTCCGAATTGAATTTGCTTGAAGCAAAAGCATTGGAAATTTGCTCATGCTGTGCGCCTAAAACATTGACAGAAAGAACTTTATTTTCAAGAAAATGCGCATGAGAACGAGATGATTGATTCATACAAACCAGCAAAGTTGGCGGTGTATCTGTCACACTGCATACGGCTGATGCTGTAAATCCATGCATGCCTGCTTCACCCTCAGTCGTAATCACGTTGACTGCAGTCGTCAATAAAGACATTGCATTTCTAAAATCAGTTGCTTCAATCATCTCTTCAATCTCAATGGTCTATATGGCTTATCTCTTTCTCAGGTTTGGACAATAGCAAATTTAATTTCCTTATTGCCCTTACATGAAATTGAGTCAGCTCGAATTTATGCGGTCAATTCTTGGCGAATAATGGCAGCGCCTGCGCTTAGCGCATTTAGTTTGCCTTGCGCCACTTGGCGAGGTAAAGGTGCCATACCGCAGTTCGTTGAAGGATATAGCTTGTCGGCATCTACAAATTGCAATGCTTTGCGTAATGTATTGGCTACTTCTTCTGTTGTTTCTACTCGATTGGTTGCTACATCAATTGCGCCAACCATCACTTTTTTACCGCGGATGAGTTCAATTAAATCCATGGGTACACGAGAGTTTTGGCATTCAAGTGAGATGATATCCAGCTTCGATTGCTGCAGTTTCGGGAATGATTCTTCGTATTGGCGCCATTCATTACCCAAGGTTTGTTTCCAATCGGTATTGGCTTTAATGCCATAACCATAGCAAATGTGAACAGCTGTTTCACATTTCAGACCTTCAAGCGCGCGCTCTAAAGTCGCAATACCCCAGTCATTGACTTCATCAAAAAATACGTTAAACGCTGGCTCATCAAATTGAATGATATCTACACCAGCAGCCTCAAGCTCTAAAGCTTCTTGATTGAGGATTTTAGCAAATTCCCAAGCTAATTTTTCACGGCTTTTGTAGTGACCATCATACAAAGTATCAATCATCGTCATTGGGCCAGGCAAAGCCCATTTGATCGGCTGATTGGTTTGGCTGCGTAAGAATTTTGCATCATCCACAAAAACTGCTTTCTTACGAGAAACTTCACCGACCACAGACGGGACACTTGCATCGTAACGATTACGAATACGCATCGTTTCACGCTTTTCGAAATCTACACCTTCAAGATGTTCAATAAATGTGGTCACAAAATGCTGACGGGTTTGTTCACCATCACTGACAATATCAATGCCTGCATGGATTTGTTCATGCAAAGATAATTTCAACGCATCACGTTTTGCATTTAATAATTCTTCGCCTTCAAGTTTCCATGCTGACCACAATTTTTCAGGTTCAGCCAGCCAAGATGGTTTAGGTAAGCTGCCAGCAGTTGAAGTTGGGAGTAAAATGGCCATATTCGATCTTCTATCTCTATTTTCTTTAAAACGAGTGTTTTAACTCACCCGTATTTCATCTATTTGCGTGATTTAAAATTAAGCTGCGTCTGCATTTTCAATACTAAAATTAGCAGCCCACTCATTCAGAATGTCTTTATATGGCTGGATAAAGTTCTCTTCCGTCCATTTGCCCTGTTTAACCGCCAACTGACCACGTTCAACACGGTCATACACAATACGGGTTAATGAGTAATCGCCAAAGCTTAAGCTTGGTTGATACACTAAACCTGCTGCCGCATTGGTATTGTAAATTTCAGGACGGTAGATTTTTTGGAAGCTTTCCATGGTGCTGATCGCGCTGATCAGTTCGAAATCTGTATAGTCGCTCAGCAAGTTATTTGCTGAATAAAATGCCAATGGCGCAGTCGCATTTTCAGGTTTGAAGTAACGAACGCTTAAGCCCATTTTTGCAAAATAGTCATCGGTACGTGAATAGTCATCATTAGTGTATTCCACACCTAAGATCGGATGCACATTTGCAGTACGGTAATAGGTTTTTGTCGTTGAAACACTTAAACAGATGACAGGTTGTTTCTTAAATTCAGCTTTAAATACCTCTGAATTGATCAAGTGTTGATATAGCTTGCCATGTAAATCACCAAAATCTTCAGGTTTTTCATTGAACTTACAGCCGAGTGCCGGTAATACCACACTGAAGTCATAGTCACGTACATACGATGAAAAACTGTTGCCAATCATGCCTTCAATGCGTTCATTGGTTTTATGGTCGATGATGGTGCTCTTTAAAGTTTCAATAAATGGGAAAGTTTGACCATTGCCTTCCACATCGAGTTCAGCCGAAATGATGTCAATTTCAAGTGAATAACGGTCAGCATTTGGGTTGTCACAGCTGGCCAAAGTATTGAAGCGGTTATTAATCATTGCCAATGTACGGCGTAAGTTTTCTTCACGGTGCTCACCGCGCGCCAAATTGGCAAAGTTCGTTGTTAGACGTGTATTGTCTGCTGGTTTATAGTTTTCATCAAAGCGGATACGTTTGATTGAACATGCAAATTTATTACTCATGGAGATTCACTACCCTAAAATTAAAATAATCAAAATTTCTGTATGGAGTAATTTATACGTGAATCTTAAGATGAATAAAAATGATTTAACCTCAATACAAAGTGAGTGAAATTCATGTTTGGTAATTTTATAAGATGAATTTATTTCAATTTAGCTCAATGAGCGCACTTTAAAACTGATCACCCCAAAGAATAATATTCAATTAATTATTGTATAAACAATATCTTATGATTTTATTGTTTGCGTATTCATATCAGAATTTTGCTGATTTTTTGATGTAAAAATGAAGCTGATTGATAAGTATGTCCACTTTTAGATTATGGCTATTTATTATTCTAAGTGAATTAAACTCAGCTTAAACTGAGAAAAGATCAAATGATTAACTGGATTTTCATTTCTTATATTTAGGTACAAGTACCCAAATTTATCATTTAGATACTTGCCCTATATTTGTAAATTGCTATGCCAACACTTTAAAAAATAAAAGATTTATGCGCGACAATCCCTGTCATTGCTCCATCACCTACGGATAAAGCAACTGAACTACCTGAACGTGTGACATCACCGCAAGCATAAATTCCTTTAACATTTGTTTCTTTTGCTGGCGAAGTTTTAATGGCCTCGCCATATTCATTGCAGTCTATCTCTAAACCTAACTGCTGAATCCAGTTCGATTGCAAACGAGTAACAGTAGAAACAAATAAGCCATTCAATTTAATTCGTTCACCATCTGCCATTACAACGTCACAATGACCTTCAATATGGTCGATTTTACGCGTTTCGATCTGAATTTGACGTTTAGAAAGCTTCGCTAATAACTCATCATCCAATTGATCTACAGCAATTGCATCATTTAAAAATAAAGTAGTATTGCCCCAATCTGGCAACATCAACGCCATGTGCAATGAGTGCATACCCGACACTAACATGCCAATTTCACCTAAGTTCAGTTCATAACCATCACAATATGGGCAGTGATAAATAGATTGCCCCCAACGTTCGGCTAAACCATTCACTTGAGGCAATTCGTCACGTACGCCAGTGGCAATAATTATTTTTTCAGCTTGAATTTGCTGATCACCTGCGATAACTGAATATTTTCCATCAACTGCTTTTACATCTGTAACCGTTTCAGCAAGCCATGAAATCGTGGAATACTTTTCTAATTGTGCTTTAGCTTCTTCTGCAATAGCTCTAGGTGATCGGCCATCTTGCGTCAAAAAATTATGTGAATGTTCGGCAAAACGATTACGACGTTGCCCTGCATCAATAATTAAAATACGGCGGCGCGCACGTGCTAAAGGTAAAGCAGCAGAAAGTCCTGCATAACTGCCACCAATAATCACAACTTCATAATTCATATTCCTAATACCTATATCATTTAACATGTTTATAAGAAACTTTTAATGTTACAATATATCAATTACCCTAATCATCTATTTCCTCATGCGTAAAGACAGTAAACTTTCAAGAATGCTACATGTTCTGTTGCACATGGCACGTGAAAACAAGCCTTTTACTTCCGATCAAATCGCTGAGATGCTGGAAACAAATCCTGTTGTAGTGCGTAGAACCATGTCGGGATTAAAAAAGCATGGATTTGTTGATTCTGAGAAAGGTCCTGGTGGCGGCTGGAGTTTGATTAAACCTCTGCATGACATTTCGCTGTATGACATTTACCTTGCTGTCGGTGAACCTTCAATTTTTGCGATAGGCAATGAACATTCAGCACCAGATTGCTTGGTAGAACTGGTGGTCAATCGGGCGCTTGATCATGCCTTTTTTGAAGCGCAAGAAGTGCTGATTAAAAACCTGAAAGCAACTCAATTAGACCAATTGGCACATGATTTTCAAATTGAATGGAATCAGCAAATGAACGTGAAATAAAATAAATAGATCTACAAATTTGTTTCAATTTTAAGTCACTGTACTGAATCTGACTCAGCTTAAACTTAGAAAAAATCAGCATATTCGAGCTTTGACATGTCCATGAATCGCTAAAATATAAAGTTTATATTTATAGCTTATGATTATGTCTAACAAACTTGACCGTCAGAAACTGACGCTCCCAACAGGTCATGACAAGCTTTTATTGCATTCTTGCTGTGCACCCTGTTCTGGCGAAGTCATGGAAACTTTAATTGAATCTGGTATTGATTTTTCGATCTTTTTTTACAATCCAAATATTCATCCAGTCAAAGAATATGAAATACGCAAAGAGGAAAATATCCGCTTTGCAGAAAAACACAATATTCCGTTTATCGACTGTGATTACGACACTGACAACTGGTTTGAACGCGCCAAAGGCATGGAAAATGAGCCTGAAAAAGGTATCCGCTGTACCATGTGTTTTGATATGCGCTTTGAACGTACAGCATTATATGCAGCAGAACATGGCTTTAGCCTGATCAGCAGTTCACTGGGAATTTCACGCTGGAAAAACATGCATCAGATTAATGACTGCGGGCATCGTTCGGCTTCACATTATGACGGAATTACCTATTGGGACTATAACTGGCGTAAAAATGGCGGCGCTGTGCGTATGCTGGAAATCAGTAAAAAAGAAGAATTTTATCAACAGGAATACTGTGGTTGTGTCTATTCACTGCGCGATACCAACCGCTGGCGCATGAGTCAAGGCCGTGACCGAATCAAATTAGGTGTGAAGTTTTATTCCAATGCGATGGATGAAGAAGCTTGAGTTCTGCACCTCGTTATTTTTCACTGATATTAATTTGATGTTGTTAAGCCCCGAAGAATTTACACTATTCAGGGCTTTTTTTGAATTACGTTTCAACTTATTTCAGTTCTTCAACCAATGTTGGATAGATTGATCCATCGACATCCATTTCGGTTTTATAAATGCCATTAGCAACATTAAATTTATTTACGTGGTAACTAGAGCCATAAATTGAGTCAAAACCTGTTCCTTTTTTAAAGACTTGTTTATTGGCAGTTAAATCCAGTAAATGTGTCCCTCCAATAAACTGTTCATATTGTGCAGGATCAACGCCAACACGGGTCGACATGATTTTCACTGCATCGGCATGCGTTGCAGGGTCGTTGATGTATTTAACCGTTTTATCCCAAACTTGAATGATTTTTTTCCATTCTTCTTTGTTGGCAGATAAATGCGTCATGTTGACGGTTAATGTGTCGTAAATCAGACCGGGTTTATCTTTCGATGTATAAATAATTTTAGAGCCAGCAACAGCTTTCAAAGCTTGATTTGCGACCGGTTGCCACACGGCAATCGCTGCAATATCAGGACTTGCAAATACTTGTGGCAGCTCATTGGTCATGGTGTTGACCAACTTCACTTCAGAAGCTTGAATTTTTGCATCATCCAAAGCCGTCGCTAAAAGCAAATGATCAACCAAGCCTTTTTCAGTCGCGACACTTTTTCCTTTTAAATCGGCAAGGCTATTGACGCCATCTTTAGCAATGATGACATCATTACCCGCAGAATAGTCCGTCGCCATAATCATGACGCCTTTCGTGCCGCCAGAACCCGTGACTAAGTTGTCGCCATTAGTGACCAAAACAGCATCCAACTGATTAGCCGCAAATGCAGATAATGAAGCTGAATAATCAAACCATTTAAAGTCCACATTGACACCGGCTTCTTTCAACCAGCCTTTTTCAATAGCAACTTGCCATGCGACAAAACCAGGCCAGTCGCTATAGCCAATTGTGATGGCTTTTGTATTGACTGTGCCTTCTGCTTGCGCGTTTGGTTCAGGTGTTTTGGCTGTATTGTCACAACCACCCAGTAAGATGGCGGTCAAAACGGATGCAGATAAGCAGGCTTTTTTGATCATAGTGCGATTTCCCCGATGGCATTACAGTTAAATTTGGTATTGGTGTACAAAAACGATGGTGTATTCGGATTACTGACTGATTTAGCATTGTGCTTTGCACGATTTGGTCTATGGTTGGCTGCAATAGCATGTGCTTGCTGTTTATTTGTGATTTGGTCTTTATGACCTTGTGATCGATATAATTGGCCCATTTTAAAACTCCTTAATTCTTTGCATTTTGCGGAATTGGCGGCATCACAGCGTCCATCAACTCCAAATGTCCTTTAATCACACTCTTAAGTGCTGAAAAATGCTGACTGATAACTTTGAGCTCTGAACTGACGCCTTGCAGAATCATGACTTCTAAAATTTTGTGGTCATCGAGTTGAATATGCAGCGAGCTCACTACTTGTTCTAAAAACTGCTGCTGTAAATCTAAAAGCTGAATACGTAGCGCCGTACTACTTGCGTCATAAAGTAAGGTAAATGTGCCGACCATCACTTCATTTCGTTGCTCCTGATCGGCAATCAGATGCTTATTGATCATGTCGACAATGGCCTGAGAACGGCTTTCATAATGCTGATCGGCAATTTTTTGATCCAAAGCATCGACTGTTTTTTCAGGTACTGTAATACTGATACGCGCCAGCTTTTGTTTAGGCACTGTTGTTCCTTATTTTTTTTGCTGAATATAGAAACCCGCACGGGCGCTCAGTAGCTCAATAAAAAATTGCTTTAATTGATGCAGAAATGTTGCAGATTGATGGCGGTTCATATGCATCTCCTGTTTAAGTAATACGAAATATTTATTTCGTAATATCGATAGAAATGCAGAAACTGTGCCAAGTGAGGAACATGAAAAATGATCGTTTTTTGGGACTCTTAACTTTCTTTTAGATTTTATTGTTCATGATTTGTGCGATAAACGCACTCCTACCGCCCCATTTGCACTAATACTGCGATGTATTATTTGATGAAGGACCATTTATTAAGGTCGTTGTTCTTAAACAAGAGCATTGACCGACATGTAACAAACTCGAAGTTCAATTTATTTCATCAACATTGAACATCATTTATACTGATTGATCATTCTATTCATCACTCAACGCCTATGAAATATTTCAGCTGCGCGGTATGTTCTAACCAAATCTTTTTTGCCAATTCACACTGTGTCAATTGTCAGACTGCGCTGGGTTATATTGCCTCTGAAAAGCAAATGGGCTGTTTTGAAAAGCACAGCACTACGCTGTGGCTTGCGTTAAATCCTGAAATAAAGGGAAAACGCTTTAAACCTTGTCATAATTATCAGCATCATCAGATATGTAACTGGATGGTGCCTGCTGACAGTGAGGAAATTTATTGTGAGTCTTGCCTGCTCACGCACACCATTCCCAACTTAGATAACCCAGACCATATTGTGTACTGGGCACGATTGGAACATGCCAAAAGGCGTTTTTTGTATTTAATGCAGCAGCTCAATACCATGCCGCGTCCTAAACGCAGCCAAGATGACCGTTTTGGACTTCGTTTTGATTTTCTGATGCCAACAGAAAATACACCTGTTATGACCGGTCATGCCAATGGAATTATTACCTTGAATGCCAGTGAAGCAGATGTGATTTACCGCGAAACAACGCGTATAAAAATGGGTGAAAACTACCGTACACTTCTAGGTCATTTTAGACATGAAAGTGGTCATTATTATTTTGATTTGATTAAACATTTACACCCAGAGCTGATTGATGAATTTCGGGAACTGTTTGGTGATGAACGACAGGATTATAGTGAAGCTTTGAAACGACATTATAATGACGGTGCGCCGCAAAATTGGGCGGATTACTATGTTAGTTCCTATGCCAGTACGCATCCTTGGGAAGATTGGGCGGAAACATGGGCGCATTATTTGCATATGATGGACACTCTGGAAACAGCCTACTATGCAGGATTGGTGGTCAAAACCAATAAGTCGGATTTGAATAATTTAGAACTGAAAGAAAACCCGATTGGTGCTCAGGATTTTGACCTATTGCTGCAACACTGGATGACCTTGACCTTTAATTTAAATGCACTGAACCGCAGCATGGGCTTAGATGATGCATATCCGTTTACGCTGTCGAATCCAGTATTGGATAAATTACGATTCATTCACCACAAACTGCTCAACATGACCTTAAAAAATCAGCAGCACAATTAGATTAAATTTAACACGTGACAGTGTTTGAATCTCAAATCAACTTTTCGGTATCACAGCATTCGAACATTAGCTTAGTTTGAAAGGATGTATACGTAGTAATTTTCTTGGATTGAGCGCTGTAACACCTGCCCTATTTTTACTATTTTATAAAGGTTAAAATAACAAAAAATAGATGCCTGTGACCTTTTCAATGATGCCTTTCACGCATTTACTCGCTCGTTTTATGTGTATCATCAGCCTGAGTTTGCTCAGTGGATGCCAATTGGTCAAATTACAAGAAAATCAACTCAGTGCGTCACTAAATAATAAAACAGACAGCATATTAACCCATCAGAAGCTCAGTACATTTAGCCATCAAATCCTGTTAATGGTGAATGAAAGCGACCAATCTTGTTTAAATGCGCTTGAAAACTGTATTCACAAAATGCGTAACAATGAAACTTTAGATATTGCTCAAGTCTATGCCGCAGCAAGTGAGCTGTACATGGCACGTGCTTTAAGCGCCGATCAAAATCCACAATGCAAAAAAAGCTTAAAACAACACAGCGGAAAATTAGCTTCAAGCAAAATTAAAATGTGTATGGATCAGCAGCTTGCAGACTTTGATTTCAGTCTGCGTTACAGCTATGTCTATCTATTTAAATCCGCTCAAGCCCCAGAAGAACGCTTATTTGATTTGCGTCAGGGACAAGTCCGCACCTTTTATAATGTGGCTTTATCACGTCTGATCACCTCATCATTCACCCGCTTTGACTATCAGCAAATGCCTGAAAGTTTAATGTTGGGTTCATCGCTTTATCATTTTAACTATGACATTATCCTGAAATCAAAAATGCGGACATTGATAAATTACAATCGAGCTATAATTTTAATTTTTCAGGCTTAAAAACCATTAATCGTCAGGAAGGCATTGGCTCTGAATTTGTCTTAGTCAAAAAAGCCACGGATCTGTCTGCTGCGGAGCTTTTTGTACTAGATCCTGAACAGTATTATGCAAATAAACCCAACCCCAATATCCATACGGCACGGTATTTATCTGTCAGTGCAATCGCAGAGCCTGCCAAGACTAATAGCAGCATTAGTGAAATTTTGTCGCCGCAATCAGACTTTAATGTTGAATTATTTAATCCCTATCAATTTAAAAAGGCAAAAATTGAATCTCAGTCCTATACGCTAACGGCCAATTATTCTGTGCCTTATGGACTTTGGTTAGCCGAAAATAAATTAGGACAATCTGGCTATTGGACACTCCTGAATAAAGAAGAACATTTGCGCATGCCACATGTGTTTATGTTAGAGCCGTATCAACCCCATAAAAAGATTATTGTCATGGTTCACGGATTAGCCAGCAGTCCTGAAACTTGGATCGGCCTGACCAATAACATTATGGGTGATCAAAAACTACGTGATCATTACCAAGTTTGGCAAGTGTTTTACTCAACCAATATGCCAATATTTGAGAGTCGTTTTCAAATCAATGCTTTACTCAAACAGGCATTTGCAACTGTTCAGCCCAATACGCCATCGGCTCAAGATGCTGTCATTATCGGACATAGTATGGGCGGCATCATCAGTCGTTTATTGGTTAGTGATGCAGATATTTCCGCTCAAGCTATTCCACTCATGAACTATGAACAAAATACACAGTTACAACGTCATCCAATTATCCGCGATCGTTTTGTCTTTAAAGCCTTGAAGCCAGTTAGTCGTGCAATTTTCATTGCCGCACCGCATCATGGTACTGACTATGCAGACCGCTGGTTTACCAATTTGGCGAAAAAAATCGTGGTATTGCCTTTAAGTTTTTTAAATGATGTCAATGTTGAACTCCCGAATGCAAAAAATTCAACTATGGGCCTGATTAAGTCTGGACCTGCAGATTTAAGTCAACAATCACGTTTTATGCTGTTGTCTGCTGACATCATGCCAAATAAAGATATTCCTTATCATTCTATTATGGGGAATCAGACGCAAAGTACTGAACCGAGTAAAATGTCGGATGGCATTGTTCCCTATACAAGTTCTCATTTAGAGGGCGCGGTGTCTGAAAAGATATTCAATGGTGGACATTCCATCCATGAGTCTCCAGATGCCATTTTAGAATTGCGACGCATTTTGAGAGTGCATATGGACAATGAAGCGTTGAATCAATAACGATAAAATTGCTTTATGTATTTATAAATTATCTTTTAAAAGCAGTGTTTTATTGCTAAATTAGCTACTATATTTGGGGGCTATATGACAGAAAAATTATATTATTGGGCAGAAAATTTAGAAGGCTATAATTCCGATATTGACAACGATTTTCCTTATTCAATTGAGATAAAAAGGCTCAATTTTTTTATTGGTAAAAACAATGCCGGTAAAAGCCGTTTCTTAAGAAACTTATTCATAAATAGTACACATACGATACCAGACTTTTCTTTTCCTAATTTATCTAATTATTTTACTGAATTAAAATCCATCATTGAATCAAGTCAAGGTACTATTTGGCTTGGGGCGATGAGCTCAGGCGAAAATCGAACTACACTATTTAAATTGATAAATGATGCCATAGACTGTCCTATTTTTCCTAGAAATAGATATAAAGAGAATTATCAGCGTACAATAGATCAATTAAGTAAAGTGAGAATTGAATATACACAAGAATTTACATATAAAGTTTCTGAAATTCAGAAATATGTTAATGATTTTGAAAATAATATAGTTTATGAAAAATCAAAATCTTATATCCCTATCCTACGCGGTATGCGTCCTGTCACAGAACAAGAGAATACACAGCCTTATATTAAACGAGCCCAAAAAGATTATTTTTCAGATACGAATAAATTTAACTCTAATAATATTATTACTGGTGAATGCTTATACAATGAACTTAAAATTCATCTTTTAGGTGAACCTGAACAACGTGAACTAATTAAAGATTATGAAGAAAAATTAAGTCAATATTTTTTTGATAATGAGACTGTTTCACTTATCCCTAAGCATGATCAAGATGTTGTAAATATTAAAATTGGTAACGATCAACAATTCCCTATTTCACAGTTGGGTGATGGCTTACAACAAGCGATAATCTTAACTTATGAAGCTTATATAAAAAGTAAAGACAAAGAAGGCAAACCAGAAACGCATGCCTTTTTCATAGAAGAACCAGAACTGCACATGCATGCAGGTATGGTTCGTCAATTGATGAACTTTTATCTTAATGAAACACCGCATTATTATTTTTTTACTACTCACTCCAACCATTTACTAGATATGGCAGATGAATCTGACCAAGTCATGATTCAAAAGTTCGTAAAGCAACCTAAAGAAGAAGATCCTACGAAATTTGATTTTAAAATTTACCGTTGTGACAGAGATCGAGACTTACTTGCTTCATTAGGCGTACGTCCATCTTCTGTCTATTTAGCAAATTGCACCATTTGGGTAGAGGGCATTACAGATCGGCTTTATATCACTAAATATATGGAAAAATATTTAGCTGAACTAGAGTCAGCTGATATGGAGCTTTATAAAAAATTCCGTAGATTTATGCCGAACTATCACTATACGTTTGTGGAATATGCAGGCAGCAATTTATCTCATTGGTCTTTTGATGATGATTATCCTAAAACACGGGAAGAAAGAATCGAATTTTTAAAGCAAGACCGTGGTCAAAGTGCAACTGCAGTTGCAAGTGACATGCTATTAATTGCTGATGGCGACATACAAAAAAATTCTGAAAAAATAAAGTTATTAAGAAAGGAATTAAATAAAGAAAATTTAATTATTTTGGACTGTAAAGAAACAGAAAATACTTTACCTAAAGATTCTATTCTTTATGTAGCTCAGAAAAAGTTCAGTAATATGAAAAGGAAGACCTCTCAAGGATTTAATATCGAAAAGCTAGAGGGAATTAATTCATTAGATTATTTTGATCATAAAGATTATGGCATAGGAAAATTATTGGATGATCAAATACGAAATCCAAGAACTTCTGCTGAAAAAACTGCTTTTGCCGATGGTACAGGTGTAGGAACCATTAAATATAAACTAGATTTTTGTCGTGAAATCATCAAATATTTTGATGAAAATCCTGATTGGGAACTGACACCAAAAGCAAAGGATCTATGCATCCGAATTTTCAAACATATTGAAAAGTGTAATTCTTAAATCTCCCCTAACCCATCTTTAATAAAGAGGGGAAATTCCCTCCTTTGAAAAAGGAGGGTTAGGGAGGATTTTTTAAGACACTGGCGCTAACGTAAACAACACTTGCCCCGTTTTCACCGTTTGCCCTTTTTCAATGGTAATCGCATCTACACGCATACGTTCAGGTGCAATAATTGGAATCTCGATCTTCATTGCTTCAATCACTGCAAGCGTAGCACCTTCTTCCACAATATCACCTGATGCACATTCAATTTTCCAAATACTGCCCGGCATGTGAGACTCTACCGCACAGCCACCATCAGGTATTTGAATATCACTATCATCGGTTACAGCATCTAAACTTTCAGACACATATTCTGCAAGCCCAGCTTCATGCCAACGACGACGTTCTTCATCAAAATTGGCTTGTTGGATGGATTTAAATGCTGAGATTGATTCTGCATTTTCAGTCAAGAAGTCATTGTATTCTTTTAGGTTGAGTACACCTTCTTCTACACGCAGTTTTAAACGACCTGCTTTGAAGTCCTCACGCATTTGCATAAGTTCAGTTTCAGACACTTCATAAAACTTAATTTGGTCAAAGAAGCGTAATAACCACGGCATACCTTGCTCAAAGTCAGGGTTTTTACGATAACGAGACCACATTTGCGTAGTACGACCCACGAACTGATAGCCTCCCGGACCTTCCATACCATAGACACACATATATGCACCGCCAATACCGACAGCATTTTCAGGCGTCCATGTCCGTGCAGGGTTATATTTGGTGGTCACTAAACGTTGACGCGGATCTAATGGTGTTGCCACAGGTGCACCTAAATACACATCGCCCAAACCCATGACCAAATAACTCGCGTCATAAACCACATCTTTGACCGCTTGTTTGTCTTTTAAACCATTAATACGACGGATAAACTCAATATTGTCAGGACACCATGGCGCATCTGGACGTACGGTTTGCATATAACGCTCTGTCGCTAGCTGGGTTTGTGTATCCTCCCAAGCAAGTGGTAAATACACAGTCCGTGACGGTACTTGCATTTGGGTCACATCAGGCAGTTCAGCTTCAGCGATTTGTAGCAAACGCAATAAATCCAATTGATCAAGCTTGATCGAATCAAAATGGATTTGTAACGAACGAATGCCCGGTGTGAGATCAATAATCCCTGTGATATTTTGCTTTTCAACCCATTGCATGAGTGCATGAATACGGAAACGTAAGTTCAGATCTAAAACCAACTCACCATATTCCACCAACATGTAGTTGTTGCCAGCAGGACGATACACCACATCCGGCAAGCCATTCTGACCTTTTAAAGTGTCAAGCACCGCATTTTTTAAGGTGGAAAGTTCAGGATAGAACGATTCGTCAAAAGCTACAGCCTGCGTATCAGATGCTTCTAATTGTGCATGATATTTTTCATTTAAAAGTTTCGCTTGATGATAACTCACAGGTATAAATCTGACTTTGTCTCCTGCTTTCAATTGACCAAGTTTCCAAAGCTCAGAATTAATCACCACGGCAGGACAAACAAAGCCTCCTAAACTTGGACCATCTGGACCCAAAATAATCGGCATATCACCCGTAAAGTCGATAGCACCAATGGCATAAGCATTGTCATGAATATTCGATGGATGCAAACCGGCTTCACCACCATCCTCACGTGCCCATTCAGGTTTTGGACCAATCAAACGAATACCTGTACGGCTTGAGTTAAAGTGAATCTCAAAAGTATTGGCAAAGAAGGTATCAATGTCTTTTTTAGTAAAGAAGTCTGGTGCACCATGCGGGCCGTACATCACCGCAATTTCCCATTCATGACTAAACGTTGGCACTTGTTCAGGCGCAAGCGCTGTCACTTGTTCAGATGTAAATGCCATGATTGGCAACATATCTCCAATCAATAAATTACGACCAGCATGACCACCAAACTGACCAAGGGTAAAGGTTGCTTGTGAGCCTAAATATTCAGGTACATTCAAACCGCCTTTAATGCCGATATAGGTACGGCAACCTGTGGCGATTTTTCCACATTTTAAAATCTGACCTTTACGCACATTCACGGTTTGCCACATTGGTACAGACATACCATCAAGCGTTGATGGCATATCACCACCCGCCAATACAATTTGGCTATCACAGTGGAATTTTAAACTTGGGCCTTGCAAAGTGCATTCAAGCCCTGCCGTGTTATATGCATTGCCTAACAATTGATTCGCAACATTAAGTGACAGCGGATCAATCGCACCTGATGGTGGCACACCCACATCCCAATAGCCCAAACGACCTGTGACATCTTGCACAGAAGTTTGAATGCCTGATTGCAACACTTCAATTTTTTGGGTTTTCCACTCAAATGTATTTAAGAATCGTGTGGTTTGCGTACCGGCTTTAAATACATCGCAGTTGATAATATTTTGTAGATATTCAAGATTAGTTTCAATGCCTGCAACCGATGTTTTGGCGAGTGTTTCGGTCATTGCAGCAATTGCAGAGTCACGATCATCCGCTGTGACAATGATTTTCGCAATCATCGGGTCATAAAATGATGAGACATTTGAACCGGTTTCTACCCAAGTTTCATTGCGTGCCTGCGGATCAAAATCGACATAGGTCAACAGCCCTGCACTCGGTTGGAAGTTTTTAATTGGGTCTTCTGCATATAAACGTACTTGAATTGAATGACCTTTCGATTCAAGTTGTGCTGTTGGTGCAATCCAATCCCCACTACCGAGAGTCACCATCCATTCCACAAGGTCTACACCAAACACTTGCTCTGTCACACCATGTTCAACTTGCAGGCGGGTATTCACTTCTAAGAAATAGAATTCCTGTGTGTCGGTATCCATCACAAACTCAACTGTACCTGCCGAACGGTAACTCACCGACTTCATCAATCCAATCGCGACAGATTGAATATAGGCACGTTGCTCATCATTGATATGTGGTGCTGGGGTTTCTTCCACGACTTTTTGGTTACGACGTTGTACCGAACAATCACGCTCGCCAAGTGCCAAGACTAAGCCATTACCATCACCAAAAATCTGCACTTCGATATGACGGGCATTCTGTACGAATTTTTCTAAATATAAACCTGCGTCTTTAAAGTTGGCTTGGGCAAGATATGACACTGTAGAATAAGCATCTTTCAGCTCTTCTTCACTCCACACCAAACGCATACCAATACCGCCACCGCCCGCGGTACTTTTCAGCATCACAGGATAACCAATACGATTGGCTTCAAGCAGTGCTTCAGCTTCATCTGCCAAAAGCTGACTGCCCGGAAGAAGTGGTACATTGGCTTGAATCGCGAGTTGACGCGCGGTATGTTTTAAGCCAAAGGATTTCATTTGCGCCGAATTTGGCCCTAAAAATACAATGCCTTGCGCTTCACACAGATCACAAAATTCTGCATTTTCAGACAAGAAGCCATAGCCGGGATGAATCGCTTCTGCACCTGTTTGCTTTGCAACTTCTAAAATTTTATCGACATTTAAATAGCTTTGGCTGGCAGGACTATCACCAATAAATACCGCTTCATCAGCTAAGGTCACATGCAAAGAATCACGATCTGCTTCTGAATACACTGCAACGGACTGAATGCCTAATTTTTTCAGTGTACGGATCACACGGCAAGCGATTGCACCACGGTTGGCAATGAGGACTTTATTGAACATGGTATTACTCCTCGCCTTCACGAATGATCAATTGAATTTTTGTTGGGTTATAGGCATTACATGGGTTATTCAGTTGTGGGCAATTGGAAATGAGGACGATTAAATCCATTTCCGCTTTCACTTCGACATATTTACCTGGTGCAGAAATACCATCATCAAACTTTAAATGACCCTCGCTTGTCACAGGAACATTCATAAAGAAATTAATATTTGGGCCGATATGGCGCACGTTTAAGCCATGTTTTTTTGCAATCGGATGTTGTGACAACGCAATCATGAAATTATTACGGCAACTGTGCATTGGAAATTTGTCATGTGCATAGCGAACAGTGTTGCTTTCACATGAACATGCACCGCCTAAGGTGTCATGACGGCCACAGTTGTCGTCATGTATGGTGGCAATTTTGTTGCCGAAATTAGTATAAAGTTCTGTACCTTTTTCTAAATAAATCTGTTGGTTAATGGCTAAGGTATCCGTTGCGCTATAGCGCTCTTCAGGATTCTGTGCAGAAATAAACAAGGTATCTACCGCTTGGTTGCCCTCTAAATCCACGATACGGAAGTATTGCCCTTTTTTGACTTCGCACATCCATGCTTCACCAGCAGGACAAACTTCGTTAAGGACTGATTTTTCTAAGCTGTTTTGTAAATTGGCTAAAGCTGTCATGATCATTCTCCCCAATTAAGCGCTGAGTGCGTAGTAACGGTTGTTGTTTTGGAATGCACGCTGATTTTGCGGGCAAGAATCACGGCAAACGTCGCTGTCGCCTAAAGGAAGTGCTTTAAACAGTGAAAGCTGAACATCGGCAGGTGCATATTCAGCGCTGTTATCTAAAGCATGAGGTGCTGATGATAAGAACACCAAGCAATCCATTTCAAAGCGCAGTTCAATGACTTGATTTGTATTGTCCGAAGCAACATAACTTAAGTTGCCATTGTCATCAGGTTGAACTTTAGAGAATAAATTTAAGGTACTGCTGAGGTCAGTTGCAGATAAGCCAAACTTGGTCATTTCAAGCAATAAGCTATCTTTGCCATTACGGTACATATCATTACGGGCATCTTGGAAAGTTTTGTTGCCGAATTGGTTTTCGATTTGCTGTGCGGTGCTTGGCGCACAGAACGCATCATTCCAGCCATGGTCATCTTTAACAATCGAAATCATCGCGCGACCTAAATCCGACGCCAAAATATGACCTGTACTTAAATAAGCCGTGTGCTGCCCCTTAAGACTATCTGGCATGTTGTAGCGTTCAAGCTTATCTTCACTATTTACACAGTACAGTGCCACATTGGCATTTTGCCCTAGCGATTTAAGCTGTAATACTGCCCCACGCTGAATACGCGCTGACCAGTGGTGTCCACCCGGTAAAAGTTCAGTCCATAGTGCTTTATCGTCATGATAATGTATTGTGCTCATTGCAGCCTCTGCCTAATTCTTAACTGTTTACCTCCCGGGCTTTTATCCCTCCGTGCAGCTTTGCTTTGAATTAAAACGAAGCCGTGAACTCTCGGTCGCGGTCATACATGAAGATGTATCGGAACCCTAGATCACTTTATGATGTATGTAGAAATGCAAAGGCTGTGCCAATTTAGTATTACCAATTTATATAAACGTAATACTGCTATTTATTAGACTTTTTTATAGTATTGAGCTATAGCATGACCAAATCGGGTGCAGCCCATGCACAAAATTGCTGCAAAAATTGCAAAAAAAAGCCCAAAATCATTTTTGGGCTTTATGTAATGCATAAAAATTATTTTACCAATATCTCGTGGAACATATGACGTAGCCATTGATGGCTGGTTTTATGATGGCAAGACATATGCCAATATTGCTTCACGCCATAGGTTGGAAATGCAATCGGTGCGTCAAATATTTTTAAGTTGCCGCGCGAAAGCAATACTTCACTCAAGTAATACGGCACAGTAGCAATCGCATCAGTGTCTTGCACGACTAAGCCCACACCTAAATAACTAGGTAAACGCATCAAAATATCACGTTTTAAATCAAGGTTAAGCAGCTCATTTTCAATATGGTAGTGCCCCATCCCTGCATCAATATCAATGTGCGACTCTGATAAATATTGCTCAGTTGTAATGGTGTCACCCTTTAATCGCGGATGATCCTTAGCTGCAATCACCACATAATATTGCTCAAACAGTTTTTGCTGATAAAAGCCGCTTTCCAAATGCGGTAAAAAACCCAGTGCCAAATCAATTTCACCATTCGCCATTTGATAACTGGTTTCAGTGGTAATCGGTCGTACATTTAGACGTATTTGTGGCGCGTGTTTTTTTAGATATTGGCTGATTTTAGGCAATAAAACCAAATGAGAAACATCGGTCATGGCTAGAGTAAATTGTTGATCTGAAATGGCTTGATCAAAATTAATTGTAAAATTATTAATGGCTTCGACTTTACTCAAGGCTTCGCTGACTAAAGGAAATAACTGACGCGACAACTCCGTAGGCACCATTTCATTGCCGATACGTAAAAATAAGGGGTCGTTATAATGCTGTCGTATTTTATTTAAAATATTACTGACTGTAGGCTGACTCATCTGCAAGTGTTCAGCAGCTTGTGACACATTTTTGTACTTATAAACATGAAAAAAAATGCTAAGAAGTTTACAGTCCAATTCAAACACGAAAGATTTAATCCCTAATTAAATATTGCAAGTTATGCTGTGCATCATCTGCTGAATTATACAAAAAGCCAATAACGAAATATTACTTTTATTGCAGATGAAACGCCAGTTTAGCCTGCTCAGTTGCATTTGGCTTTTCAACACTCCAATCAGTCCGCATAATAGACCCAGCACGAATTTGGATATCAACATGCTTCAAGGAAAAAAACTGGTTTGTTTTGATTTAGATGGCACACTTATCGACTCTGTTGGCGTGTGGAATCAGGTCGATGCAGATTTGATTCAACAGTTAACTAGACAAACCATCCAACTGGATTTAATTCAACGTGAACGTGACATTCAGCTGCAATTATTTAAAAACACACCAGACCCTTACTTAATGTACTGTAACTATCTAAAAGATACTTATAAGATTGAACAACACACAGCAGATCAAATCAAACAGCAACGTTATGCCATTTCACAGCATTTTTTAGAACATATCATCTTGCTTAAACCACATGCAGCGTTATTTGTTCAACAGCTCATTCAGCAAGGCATTCAGGTGGCAATTACCACCACGACCAGCCTGCAAAATATTTATCGATATCAAAAAAATATCAACATTTATCCAAAACTGCATTTTGAAAATAGTTTTGATCTGATCCTGACCCGTGAAAGTGTCAAAAATATTAAGCCGCATCCTGAAGTCTATTTACAGGCGATTGAACATTTTGCAGTAAGACCTGAAGAATGTTTAATTTTTGAAGATTCGCTCATTGGTGTAGAAGCTGCAAATGCAGCAGGCATTGAAGTGGTTGCCGTGTATGATGCATATTCAGAACACGAAATTGAGCAAATCAAAAATAAAGCGGATTATTTTATCCATGATTTCTCTTCGGTTTTGAACTGAGTTAAAGCAAATAAACATTCGCTTTAGAGTTAAAAAAGCAGCCCAATTTAGAGGCTGCTTTTGATATTTTTGCATCAATAGATAATTGATCTATTTTACTTTTTTATAAATTGATCCAGACCCGACTAAATTTCCAGTTTTTTCGTCAATCGCAAATTCAACAGCACCTGTACCAGAGTTTACAGCGAGTAGACCAGATTCAGCAACAGATGCAGGTACAGGATTTTTCTTTTCAGATTTACCACTTTGTTTATCTTTTAAAGTATTGGTAATGAAATAGTTTTCACCATTTTTACTAATAATCAGCGCATTTTCAAGTTGCGGATCTACTGCGGTATTTTGCCATGTTCCTACATAATCGGGCGCTGGACTTTGTTTACATGCCGTGAGGAGAACTGCGAGCAACATCGCAGAAAAAAATTGAATCTTTTTCAAAATACTGACCTTCTTTGTCAATGAATTTTGCATTATAGAAAGCCTTGAACAGAACTTAAGACCGTTCGTGTTGTGCAAAAGTTTCAAACCAAGTGCTGCTGTTTTTCTTTTGTCATGTTTTGAAACATTTGTAGTCTTGTCATAAAAAATAAGCCCACTTGATCATGGGCTTATTTAAAAATTTTCAATCTTTAGATTTATACGATTTGACGCATTGAACCAGTTTCTTCAAAAGTGGCATGCCAAGATAAAGCCTCTTTTAAAATATGCGGCGTTTGACCACCACGCTCACATGCGCGTTCAAAGTAGCTCAACAATGCTGCGCGATAATCTGGATGTGCGCAGATTTCAATGACTTTACGTGCACGCTCACGTGGTGAAAGACCACGTAAATCTGCCAAGCCCTGCTCTGTAACCACGATGTCAACGTCGTGGTCAGTATGGTCGGTATGACTCACCATTGGCACCACAGATGAAATCGCACCACCTTTTGCAATCGACTTGGTTACGAAAATGGCAATGTGCGCATGACGAGTAAAGTCTCCTGAACCGCCAATACCGTTCATCATTTTCGTACCCGTCACATGGGTCGAATTTACGTTTCCGTAAATGTCAAACTCAAGCGCCGTATTAATCGCAATAATGCCTAAACGTCGAATGATTTCAGGGTTATTGGATAGCTCTTGTGGACGTAACACAATTTTGTCTTTGTACTGATCAAAATTGTTCATCACGTGCTGTGCACAAGGCTCAGACAGCGTCATTGAACAGC
The DNA here is from genome assembly GCF_013420275.1 of Acinetobacter sp. YH01020. NCBI lineage: Bacteria > Pseudomonadati > Pseudomonadota > Gammaproteobacteria > Moraxellales > Moraxellaceae > Acinetobacter > Acinetobacter sp. YH01020. The sequence continues at coordinate 18,293 of NZ_VOYN01000028.1, read as the reverse complement.
CTGAAGCAAAATTCATTTTTCCAGAATCAATTAGCTGGAAGGTACAGTCTTGTAATACTTCTGAATACATTTCCAAATCATGGAAATTAGAATGCTCAAAACCTGCGAATACAGCATTGGCAATCGAACCTACACCTGACTGTAGCGGGCCTAAATTTTCAGGCAAACGCCCTGCTGCCACTTCACCTTCAAAGAAATCAATCAAGTGCTGAGCAATCGCTAGGGTTTCAGCATCAGGTTCATCCATTTTAAACTGGGTATCTGGCAGATCATTCAACACAATAGCTGAAATCTTATCGGGGCTGACATTGATCCCAATCGTACCAATACGTTCACCGACCTGAGTCAGTGGAATTGGCCCACGGTTTGGTCGCGCTTTAGGCACATAAATATCATGTACACCTTCGAGCACTGGGTTAATCGTGTTATCAATTTCAATAATCACATGATCTGCCATTTCAATGAAATTGGCTGAGTTACCACATGAACCTGTCGGAATAATTTGACCATCTTCGGTAATTGCAGTCGCTGCAATAACGGCCACATTAATGCGCGGTAAATTATGATGACGAATATTATCGGCCATTTCAGACAAGTGTTGGTCAATATACATGACCTCGCCAGCGTTGATGGCTTTACGTAAACCAGGATCTGCCTGATACGGATAACGACGTTCTATCGCATGCGCCGCATTGAGGCGACCATCGATACTATTTCCTAAACTAGCACCCGTTGCTAAAGTGATACGAAGAGGATGTGAAATTGCATGATCTGCAAGCGCTAAAGGAACCGTCTTTGCCTCACCTGCACCACCAAAACCACTTAAACCAACCACTGAACCATCTTGAATTAACTCAATCGCTTTTTCAGCAGACATTACTTTGTCGCGAAGGGAGAGTAAGCGAATGCGATCTAAACCATTCATAATTAAATCTCAAAAAATAAATATCTCAAAATAAACATCTTTTTTTCGCCATCCCAGCGAACTGAGATAGCGTTTGTTATTGCTTATCTAAAAACGTACTTATCTAAAAGCTTACTTATATAAATTGAGGCAAATTAAATCAGTTCAACCGCAATTGCAGTTGCTTCACCGCCACCAATACACAGTGCTGCGACACCTTTTTTACCGCCAGTGCGTTTTAAGGCATGAATCAGCGTCACAATAATACGTGAACCTGATGAACCCAGTGGGTGACCAAGTGAGCAAGCACCACCATGAATGTTCACTTTTGCTTCATCTAAGTTAAATCCATCAATCGCCAGCATTGTAACCATGGCAAATGCTTCATTGACTTCCCATAGATCGACCTCTTGTGCATCCCAACCGGCTTGTGCAAGTACTTTCTCAATAGCACCGACTGGAGCAATCGTGAACTCTGACGGATGCTGTGAATTTGTGGCATAAGCAACGACTTTTGCCAGTGGCGTTAAACCACGTGCTTGAGCCGTTTCTTCTGATGTAACCATCAAAGCTGATGCACCGTCAGAAATTGAGCTGGCATTGGCAGCTGTGATCGTGCCGTCTTTTTTGAATGCAGGACGCAGTGTTGGGATTTTTTCAGGCTTAGCACTTAATGGCTGTTCATCTGTGTCAACAACGACGTCACCTTTACGGCTTTTAACAGTAACTGGCACGATTTCATTTTTGAAGAAACCGCCTTGAATCGCTGCAACGGCTTTATTGAGTGAGTTGATGGCAAAAGCATCTTGCTGTTCACGGGTATAGCCTTTTTTATCTGCCATATCTTGTGCCAGAATACCCATCGATAAACCTGTCTCAGCATCTTCTAAGCCTTCTTGAAACATGTGGTCTGTGGTTTTACCATGACCCATACGATAGCCTGAACGCGCTTTTTCAAGTAAATATGGCGCATTTGACATCGACTCCATACCACCTGCAACCACAATATTGGCCGAACCGGCTTTAATCGCATCAGCTGCTTGCATCACCGCCTTCATGCCTGAACCACAGATTTTATTAATCGTGGTGGCACCCGTTGTATCTGGTAAACCTGCTTGACGCATCGCTTGGCGTGCAGGACCTTGTTTAAGACCAGCCGGTAATACACAGCCAAAAATAACTTCGTCAATATCTGTAGGTTCTAAACCTGCACGTGCAACAACAGCTTGAATCGCTGCAGCACCTAAGTCTGGGGCTGTACAAGATGAAAGTGAACCCTGAAAACCACCCATCGCTGTACGTACGCCATCTACAATTACAATCATTTCTTATTTCATCCTGTTTTAAATCTTTTAACCCCCAAGGAACCATGACTGGTTCCTCAGATTTTCCATCTTAATGTTTTTCACAGTGGTTTCGATGAAACCTTAAGATTGAGCGGTGAAGTATTCTTCGGATAGCTGCATGATAAGTTCAGAACCTGCTTTAATACGTTGAGCACGGGCAGCAAGGTCAGGTAGAACTTTCTCAACATAGAAATCTGCGAGTACCAATTTGTTTTGGTAGAAGCTCTCTGGTTTTGCAGCCGCAGCTTTGCTAATACGTGCAAACATATAAACGAAGCTGAGTAAACCAACAGCGTGCAGGTAATCGACTGCCACCGAACTGCTAAAGTCTGGGGTGGTCTTAGATTGTTCTACAATGAATTGCGTTAATGCTTCAACTTCGTCAGAAACTTGCAATGCTGCAGATTTAACTTTTGAATCAGCCATGGTTGCAGCAAAGTCACGAATTTCAGCAATGTATTCGGCAATAAATGCACCATTACATTTCGTGGTTTTGCGTCCAATTAAATCAATCGCTTGTACGCCATTTGTGCCTTCGTAAATCTGTGAAATACGTAAGTCACGAATGCATTGCTCCATACCCCATTCACGGATATAGCCATGACCACCAAAGCACATTTGCGCTTCTAAAGTAGCTTGTAGGGCTGTATCTGTTAGGTAGGCTTTTGCAATAGGTGTCAATAAAGCCACGCGGTCATTGGCTTTTTTCACTGCAGCTTCGTCAGTTGAATATTTTGTAATATCCAGTTGCTGGCCAACATACACAGCAAATGCACGAGATGCTTCGTTGTTGGCGCGTACATTCAACAACATACGACGTACATCACCATGTACTAAAATAGAGTCTGCTGGTTTTTCAGGAGATTTCACACCTGTCGCAGAACGACCTTGTAGACGATCAGTCGCATACTGTGCAGCATTTTGGTAAGCAAATTCTGCAGCGCCAATCCCTTGGATACCCATCGATAAACGTTCATAGTTCATCATGACAAACATCGCCGCAAGACCTTCGTTTTCTTTACCAACGATATAACCTTTGGCACCATCAAAGTTCATAACACACGTTGCAGAACCTTTAATACCCATCTTGTGTTCAATTGAACCCGCTGAAACAGCATTACGTTCACCGACTGAGCCATCGGCATTGACATGGAATTTTGGAACGATAAACAATGAAATACCACGTGAACCCGCAGGTGCATTTGGTGTTTTTGCTAACACAAGATGGATGATGTTTTCACACAGATCATGTTCACCACTGGTGATGAAAATTTTCGTGCCTGTAATATTAAATGAACCATCTTCATTCGGCTCTGCTTTGGTTTTAATGATCCCCAAATCAGTCCCTGAATGTGGTTCAGTTAAACACATAGTGCCTGACCATTCACCCGTATAAAATTTTGGAAGATAGGTTTCTTTTTGCTCTTGCGAAGCACGGTCATTAATCGCCATACCTGCACCCACAGTCAGTAGTGGATACAACATAAATGATGGATTGGTACTCCAAATCATTTCGTCAGCAAGTACTGTCAACATTTTCGGCATGTTTTGGCCGCCCCATTCTTCAGAAGCGCCTAAACCAACCCAGCCACCTTCAGCGAATTGTTTAAAAGCGTCTTTAAACCCTGTAGGCGTAGTAACAACACCATTACTAAACTGCGCACCACCTTCTTCATCTGCAGTACGGTTCAAGTCTAGAATAACGTTTTTAGAAAACTTAGCCATTTCTTCTAAAATGGCGTTTGCAGTCGCCATATCAATATGAGCTAAGTTTTCATTTGACTGCCAGAACTCATCTGCATTGAATACATCATTTAAGATGAAGTCCATGTCCTTTAACGGCGCATTGTATATTGGCATTGTACTTTCCTTTTCTACAGGCTTTGTCAGCGTCTTTGACAAAGTACTTTTTTAAAGTTGCACGCTCCCGCACAAAATCATCAAATCAATTTTGTGTGGATTTTTTAAAGATCTGTTTTTTCAGATAGATATCTAAAATGGATATAGATAATGTGTTTTTACCGACAAGTGGAAAATAACCACTTGATAATTTGAGCAGCATTATTTTATTACACTTAAATAAATTTATTGAGTTAACTAAATTTACAATTGGTAATTGATTAAAACCAAACATAATAATACCCATAATCATGTTTAATTTAGGTTGTATTAATAACATAACAACCAAGACCGTTTTGTTAAATGCTGCTTTTGTTGTAAAAGCGAAAAGACAATAAATTAAAAAAAATAAAAATGGAATTTTATTTCAAAAAAATGACCTCAAGGGTTCAGTTTTATTGACATTAATTTTATGCTATGAATTTTATATGTTTTACGCACTCTACTAATGTGTTTATTTTTAAACCAATTTATGTAATATTTGAGACCATAGTGGAATGTAAGATTCACAAGATTTAGCTTAAGCTAGGCTTGTTCACCCTCAAGATGTTTATGGAACAGTTATCATGAGTTCAGTACGCCAACAAAATTTTATCCTTCGCAAGGAAAAAATTTTAGCCATGGCAGAAACCCTGCTATTAGATAATAATCAAGACATCACCTTAAGTGAGTTAGCTTGTGAACTAGATATTGCCAAAGGCACGATTTATAAACATTTTAAAAGTAAAAACCAATTATATTTAGAACTGATTATCTTAAATGAAAAACGATTATTAGAAATTTCAAAAAAATATAATCATGATATTAAAACTTATGTTTCACAATATATGCTTTATAATATGTTGAATTCTAATAGAACTATATTATTACATGTCATTGAAGAACGCTTAACCAATAATGAACGTAAATTAAAAGAGTTATTTGAAGAGCTCTATCGTGTTCGTGAAGAACGTATTATTGAAATTAAGGACATGACCAGTGATTATTTAAAATCACTTGAAAGCGCAATGTCGATTCGTGATTATTTATCCTATATTTGGACGGTCACTTATGGTGCATCCCTACTCCTCAATTCAACGCATTATCAAAAATCAATCGGTTCACGTGAACGCTTAATCAAGCTATATATTAATCAGGCGCTGATGACGCCAGATAAAATTTCAGCCGTATAGAATTGATTTATAAATAAAAAATCCGAACAATTGTTCGGCTTTTTTTTTCATTAAACAATATCTAGGTTATGCAATCACAGGTGGGAAGCCATCTTCGGTTAAAGCGCTAATCAATTGCTCTGCACTGGCACTAGATTCAACGTCAACTAATTTTGTAGCTACATCAATAGTGACCGTTGCATTTTCGTCTAAGTCTTTAATCGTTGCTGTTACGCTACGGGCACAACCACCGCATGTCATATTATCAATACGAAATTTCATGATATTCATCCTTCTTTTCTAATAACAACACTATAAACCTTGCCACGATTGTAAGGTCAAGCGGATTTAAATCTTTGCTGTATGGCAGCACTCAGCCATGCCCGTTTCGATTTGATTTAAAATCGTACAATCGGCTTGATCATTACCGGCACAGCCATCGACGGACTGTTGCAAGATCTCAACCATGGCCTGTAAGTCTGCGATTTTTTGATTTAAGGTCTGGATATGTTTTAACGCCAATGCTTTAACTTCTACACTTTGCCGACTTTGATTTTTCCAAAGCCCAAGTAAATCTTTCATTTGTTCAGAAGAAAAACCTAAATCACGCGCATGTCTTAAGAAACTCAAGGTTTTAATATCGGTTTCCGAGTAAATTCGATAGCCTGCATCGGTGCGCTGTGCATTATTTAACAGCCCAATCGATTCATAATAACGGATCATTTTTGCAGAAATGCCCGAAGCTTTTGCTGCTTGTCCAATATTCATCTCAAGACTCCTGAAAAACTGGCCCTTTAAATGCTTTTAAACGTAAGGCATTTGACACAACAAACACCGATGAAAGTGCCATTGCACCTGCGGCGAACATAGGTGAAAGCAATATGCCAAAGAATGGATATAACACACCTGCAGCGACAGGAATCAATGCTGCATTGTAAATAAATGCCCAAAATAGGTTTTGGCGAATATTATTCATCGTCGCAGTACTCAGTGCGATCGCTGTCGGTACCATTTGTAAATTACCCGACATAAGCACAACGTCCGCGGCCTCTATCGCCACATCTGTCCCTGTACCAATAGCCATGCCGACATCTGCTTGCGCAAGTGCAGGCGCATCATTAATGCCATCGCCGACAAAACAAACAACACCATGTTCTTTTTGCAATTGTTGTACAGATTGCACTTTTTGGTCTGGCATTACTTCAGCGATCATATGATCAATCTTCAACTGTCGTGCTATGGCAGTGGCAGTATGTCGGTTATCGCCTGTAATCATGGCCACTTTCAGCCCTAAATCATGCAAAGCTTGAATGGCTGTAAAGGTTGTAGCTTTGATCGGGTCGGCAACAGCAACAATGGCAGCAAGCTGTTGATCGATCGATACATAGAGCGGGGTTTTGCCTTCATTGCCCATGCGTTCCGCCAGTGATGAAAAGATTTGTGTATCTAAACCAAGTTTATGCATCAAATGATCTGCACCGATATAAATGCTTTGTCCTTCAACAACGGCCTGAATCCCAGCACCAGTCACGGAATCAAACTGTTCAACCTCTAAAAGTTGCACTTGCATCTCTTTCGCAGCTTGTACGATGGCATAGGCAATTGGATGTTCAGATTTCTGCTCTACGGAGGCCAATAACTGAAATACACTATCTTTATCAAATGCTTCAGTGACTTCAAAATCTGTCAGTTTCGGTTTACCTTCCGTCAATGTCCCAGTTTTATCGACCGCAACCACTTGCGTATTTTTGAGTTGTTGTAAGGCTTCACCTTTACGGAACAATACTCCAAGCTCTGCACCTCGCCCTGTACCGACCATAATAGACGTTGGCGTTGCCAAACCCATTGCACATGGACATGCGATGATCAGAACTGCTACAGCATTGACTAATGCATAGGTTAAACTCGGTTCAGGTCCTACAACATACCAAACTAAAAAGGTGATCAAGGCCAACGCCATCACCACCGGTACAAACCATAACGTGACTTTATCCACCAAAGCTTGAATCGGTAATTTTGAACCCTGAGCTTGTTCGACCATATGGATAATTTGTGCCAAAACAGAATCTTGACCTACCGCAGTGGCTTGTATTTTCAATGCCCCATTTTGGTTAATCGTACCACCGACAACTTCATCACCGGCTTTTTTCTCGACCGGAATCGGCTCTCCACTGATCATCGATTCATCAATATAACTGTTCCCAGACACTACAGCACCATCAACTGGGCAACGTTCACCAGGCCGTATTTCAATCAACATACCTGTTTCAACATCACTAATCGGCAAATCTATATAGCTTCCAGATTGCTCTACACGTGCTGTTTTGGGTTGCATGCCGACTAAGTATTGAATGGCTTGCGATGTTTTACCTTTGGCTTTCGCCTCCATAAAACGACCCAAAAGAATCAACGCCACAATTACTGCAGCTGCTTCAAAGTACACATGAACCGTACCTTGCGGTAATAATTGCGGAGCAAATGTTGCAACACAAGAAAAACTATAAGCAGATAAAGTCCCGACTGCGACCAAAGAATTCATATCCGGGGCAAGTCGCGCAAGTGCTGGTATGCCGTGCTGATAAAAGCGTCTTCCGGGTAGGATTAACACCAAAGTGGTTAATATAAACTGAATATACCAACTATTTTGTGTCCCTAAATTATGCGCAATAAAATGATGAAAAGCTGGAATCATGTGTGATCCCATCTCCAAGATAAAAACAGGAACAGCGAGTACCAATGCGATGATTAAATCACGCTTGAGTAACCGAGCTTCGTCGGCTTTTTTTTCTGCCATTGTGGGTTGTTGCTGCGTAGCAACGGTCGCACTATATCCCGCTTTTTTAACTGCCGCGATCAATTCTTGTGTTTTTGAAGCGGGAGCCTGAACAAAAGCTTTTTCACTGGCTAAATTTACCGTTGCTTTATTGACACCTTCTACAGCGTTTAAAGCTTTTTCAACCCGTGCCACACATGAAGCACAGGTCATACCGTCAATATTTAATTCAATATTGGGCTGTGCAATATGAAAGCCTGCTTTTTCTACGGACTTCGCCAATACAGAATTTTCAACAGATGCCAATGCCGTAATCGTGGCTTTTTCAGTTGCCAAATTCACTTGTGCATCGATGACTTCTGGAACTGTCTTTAATGCTTTTTCAACACGTGCAACACACGATGCGCAAGTCATCCCTTCAATTTCAAGTTCAATCTGCTTTTGTGCAACGCCAAAACCGGCCTTTTCAACGGCCTGAATTACAGCAGAATAATCCACATTTTTATCACTCTGAACATGTGCTGTTTCAGTGGCTAAATTCACTTGAGCATCAGTGATGCCATCGACTTTTTTTAAGGCTTTTTCCACCCGTGCCACACAAGAAGCACAGGTCATCCCTTCAATAGCAAGTGTGCCGTCAAAAAGTTTGCGTTCTGTCGAATCTGTCATGGCAACATCCCAATTATATGTGCTTGTTTTGGCTTATAGCTTAAACTTTACCATAATGGGAAGGTCAAGTTTTTCTGACTCACAGCAAGGCTTTTCTTTAAGGTATAAAAAATTTCGTAGATTCAAAAATATAATCAATAATATTGAATAATGATTATTTAATTAGTTTATTTTTCTGATATTAAAACTACACCTTTCCTCATTATTCAGTAAGATAGAGATTCGTGACCACCAAACGAATTACTCTCTTTCGCATGTACAAACTGTCGAACATTTGCTTTAACTGCGCATATTTGTGTGCTTTTTTATTTTTAATTTTAAGTTGGAGTCAAGATCATATTGATGTTTGGCTCACTCAAGTGGTTATCCCTGCTGTCACGATATGCATACTCTTAGGCTTCCTGTTTAAATACATCGCTCGAAAGTTAGGACATTAACCGCCTAAACGAAAAATTAAACAACAAAATCCCAAAAACGATGATCAAGACGCGGCTTAAGACACGTACAAATAGCAAAATCATCAATAAAAAAGCCCATTCAATTGAACGGGCTTTTTTTCATGTCAGAATTATTAGTCAGCACTAATATCTTCAAATAAAACGGAAGAAAGGTAACGTTCACCACCATCCGGTAAAATGACCACAATGGTTTTGCCTGCATTCTCAGGACGTGCAGCAAGTTTTGCCGCCGCAGCCATAGCAGCACCGCTAGAGATACCCACTAAAATACCGTCATGAGTAGCCGTTTTACGTGCCCACTCAATTGCTTCTGCACTTTCAATACCGATCACTTCATCAACAAGGTCTAGATCTAAGTTACCCGGAATAAAGTTAGCGCCAATCCCCTGAATTTTATGCGGCCCAGGAGTCAGTGTTTCGCCTTTTTTCGCTTGGGCGATAATCGGAGATTCAGCCGGTTCTACCGCAACAGAATAAAGCGGCTGATTTTTCACTTTTTCAAAATAACTTGAAATGCCAGAAATCGTACCACCTGTACCTACACCCGATACTAAAATATCCACTTTACCACCAGTTGCTTCCCAAATTTCTGGGCCAGTGGTCAATTCATGAATTTTAGGGTTTGCAGGGTTTTCAAACTGTTGTGGTAAATAATACGTTTCAGGATGTTCGGCAACGAGGCGCTGTGCTTCTTCGACTGCACCTTTCATGCCTTTAGCAGGTTCAGTCAATATGAGATTTGCACCAAAAGATTTTAACACCTTACGGCGTTCGATACTCATACTTGCTGGCATGGTTAATGTAATTGCATAACCTTTCGCAGCTGCAACAAATGCCAAAGCAATGCCTGTATTGCCACTTGTAGGTTCTACAATATGCATACCCGGTTTTAATAAACCTTTTTCTTCTGCATCTGCAATAAGAGCAGCACCCACACGACATTTCACTGAAAATGCTGGGTTACGGCTTTCAACTTTAGCCAAGACCGTTGCATCTGACTGAATCGCACGATTAATACGAACTAAAGGTGTATTACCAATCGCTTCAGCGTTATTACTATATACTGCGATACCTAAATTACTCGTTGCTGGAAAAGCTGAATCTGTTGTCATGACTATTTATCCCTTGTGTATTTATTGAATACGATCTTTAGATGATACAATTATTTTCAAAGTGTGCATGATTTTTTAAGCTAATGTCTTATATTTATGTGCATTTTGTGAAAGCTTGCACTAAAATCAAGCAATAAATTTAACTGATTAACTAAATTTAAACTTATAAAAATTAATGATATTTGATTTCATAAAAAACCATAGAAATTGTCTTATTTATTCAATGTATTAAGCCGTGATATCCGTATACTTGAGCTGTTGTTAATCGTATGGACATATCCAATGAATACCGATCTGGAAATCACTACTATGCGTGATTCTGCCGAATTAGTCGTGGGCGTTTTAAAGTCGCTGGCAAATACGGATCGTCTACTAATTTTATGTCATCTAGCACAGCAAGAATTGAATGTGTCTCAGATTGAAGAAATCACTGATATTAAACAGCCAACCCTCTCACAACAACTGATGATGTTACGCAAAAGTGATGTTGTGACCACGCGTCGTGATGGAAAGCAAATTTATTATTCAATTAAAGATGCAAATTTAGTTCAAGTTCTCAATACTCTTTACCAATTGTATTGCAACTAATCTTATAAATAACACTCAGTTATTTTAAAATTTCAAGCCAGACATGCTGTTCTTGCACCACTATAGATGAATTATCGCAATGGACAGCAATTCAATATCTCAATTTACCCTCCAAACTTCTTCAAAATATCTATATTTATATCGAATATCCAAAGCTTTAAATCAGCTCATACTTTTCATTAATTCATTTAAAATGATGGTTTCTTACATATCCCGTAAATAAGCAGCGATATTGTACGGTCAAAATTTATTGCACAAGACTTCTTAGCATTTTTTATGCATAATATATATGAAATTGTGATTTATATAAATTTATGTCAGATTTAAAACCCCATTTCTTACAGAAATTTCCTGCTTGGCAGTGGTTACAGCACTACAGCCCAGTGAAATTTAAATCTGATGTACTTGCTTCGCTGATCGTGATTGCCATGTTAGTCCCTCAAGGTATGGCCTATTCCATGCTGGCAGGTTTACCTCCAATCATGGGTTTATATGCCAGTATTTTACCGATGATTGTCTACGCCCTCATTGGTGGAAGCTCAACCTTATCGATAGGCCCTGTGGCAATCATTTCGATGATGACCTTCGCCACGCTCAATCCACTATTTGAAGTCGGTTCGCCTGTTTATATTGAAGCCGCTACACTTTTGGCCTTAATGGTCGGACTGATTTCTCTACTTTTGGGTGTACTACGTTTTGGTTTTTTAATTCAGTTGATCAGTCATCCTGTCATTAAAAGCTTCATTATTGCTTCGGCACTGCTCATTGCACTTGGTCAGTTTAAGTTTCTCGTCGATGTCCCGCTAAAAGCCAACAACATCCCTGAGTTTGTTTTAAGTTTGTGGGAATATCTGAGTTTGACTCACTTTGCTTCACTCATCTTTGGTGTGCTGGCCATACTATTTTTAATCTATGTACCAAAAATGTTGGCCACTCAATCAATTCAATCTCGATTCGGCTCTACTGCCTTTCTAAGTAAAGCACTTCCATTGATACTAGTGGTGATCTCAATTGCATCGGTGATGTTATTTGACCTGCAAAATGTCGGCATTAAAACCGTCGGTGAAATTCCTTCAGGATTTCCACCCTTAAGCTTTCCACATTGGAACTGGGAACTGGTACAAACCTTACTGCCCGGTGCAACAATGATTGCCATGATCAGTTTTGTTGAGTCACTGTCTATTGCCCAAGCCACTGCCTTACAACAACGAAGCCAACTCAACAGTAACCAAGAGTTGGTCGCTCTAGGTTTAGCCAATCTAAGCGCTGGGGTTAGCTCTGCCTTTCCAGTGACGGGTAGCTTATCTCGTACAGTGGTTAATGCAGATGCAGGTGCAAAAACCCCGATGGCAGGTGTGTTGTCGTCATTGCTGATTATCGTTGTCAGTCTCTACTTCACTGGTTTTTTCCAAGACTTACCTTTAGTGATCTTGGCGGCCACAATTATTGTTTCCATTTGGAAATTAGTCGACTTTAAACCTTTTGTGGATACATGGCGTTATTCAAAAGCTGACGGGATTGCGATGTGGGTGACCTTTTTCGGTGTGGTGTGTATCGATATTTCTACAGGTCTCATTATTGGCATCATTTCTACCTTTATTCTGTTGTTATGGCGCATCAGTCGTCCACATATTGCGGTGATCGGTTTAGTCGAGGGCACACAGCACTTCCGCAATGTACAGCGCCATCATGTCTATACCGCACCACATATTCTCTCGCTCCGTATAGATGAAAATATCTCGTTTTTAAATGCCAATACGCTTAAAGGTTTCCTGATCAATGAAGTCAGTGAAAATATTGATCTAGAGCATGTTGTTATCAACTGCTCAAGCGTCAGTTCAATTGACCTCAGTGCCTTAGAAATGTTGGAAGATTTAAATGCTGAATTATCAAAATTAGATATTCGACTGCATTTTTCCGAGGTCAAAGGCCCTGTCATGGACAAATTGCAGCACTCAAAATTACTCACGCATTTGAGTGGTCAAATTTTTCTCACCCACTATCAAGCCGTTACTGAGCTTGCGACAGTCAGTTCTGAGTACCAAATTTAAAGGCCTATTAGCTCACTGTTTAATCAATGCGAATTTGATAAACAGTGAGTTTTGAAGGGTTTACATTTTAATACACAAAAATAGATTATAAAAAACAAAGTTTTATTTTTAAATTAAATTATTTTTTAAGCATTCCACATTTTCGTATAAAATACAGGGCTAATTTTCATCATTTTGTCATTGTAATTCTGACAAGGCTCTCCTATGTTTTCAGCATTTACACGCTTGAGTTTAGTAACCCGAATTATTATCGCCATTATTTTAGGTGTATTGGTTGCTGTCGTCGCTCCGGGCGTTGCACCCTATTTAAGTTTGCTTGGTGATTTATTCATTAAGGCATTGAAATCCGTAGCACCGATACTGGTCTTTGTACTTGTACTGTCATCCATTGCAAATTTCAAAGTGGGCAGCAGTAATTCTTACATTAAACCGATTATGTTGATGTACGCTATTGGTATGTTCCTTGCTGCTTTAAGTTCAGTAGTAGCAAGCCTTTTATTCCCAATTACATTAATTTTGGATGTTGCTGCAGAAAATCTTGTTCCGCCAGGCAGTCTTGCTGAAATATTGAAAAACTTATTATTAAGTTTTGTCGCAAACCCTGTTACAGCCATTTCAGAAGCAAATTTCATTGGAATTTTAGCTTGGGCTGTTGCCTTGGGTATTGCATTTCGCCATGCATCAGATACCACTAAAGTTTTCTTATCCGATGCTGCTGATGCGGTGAATAAAGTAATCCGTTTAGTGATTAACTTTGCACCTGTCGGTATCTTTGGTTTGGTTGCTGTTACATTTGCCGACTCAGGTCTAAAAACGCTTGTTAGTTATGCGCACTTACTTGCTGTATTACTCGGTACCATGTTTTTTGTAGCTTTGGTCATTAACCCACTAATGGTGGCATTTATGACTCGCTCAAACCCGTTCCCATTGGTTTTCCAATGCCTACGCGAAAGTGGTATCACTGCATTCTTTACACGTAGTTCAGCTGCAAACATTCCTGTAAACCTTGACCTTGCAAAGCGTCTTGGTGTCCCCGAATCAACTGCAAGTGTAGCGATTCCTTTAGGTGCAACTGTCAATATGGCAGGTGCATCGGTCACAATTACAGTCCTCACACTAGCAGCAGTTCATACTTTGGGCATTTCTGTTGATTTCAGCACAATGTTGATTTTATCAGTCGTTGCTACCGTTTCTGCATGTGGTGCTTCAGGTGTTGCTGGTGGTTCATTGCTGCTTATTCCAGTGGCTTGTGGCCTGTTTGGTATTTCAAGTGATATCGCGATGCAAGTTGTAGCCATTGGTATGGTTATTAGCGTACTTCAAGATTCAACTGAAACCGCTTTAAACTCTTCGACTGACGTATTATTTACAGCTGCAGTAGACCGTGGTTTAAGATAATATCCTGATATTGGATACTTTTTAAGGCGAGGCCATGCCTTTTCAGACTTTACCGCTTTGGATACAACTGGGTGCTTTTTTTCTCGCAGTGAATGCAGGAATGATTAATGTACTCGGCCTGGTGACGATCTTGCACCAGTCGGTATCTCACATGACGGGTAATGTCAGTATGTTAGCCATGGCTTTAATTGCATGGCAGCCGGCTACAATTATTTATTTGATTTTAGTGTTGCTCTGTTATGTGATTGGCTCATTTTATAGTGGGCTTATTCTTGGAAATAGTCACTTTAGCTTAACGCGACGTTATGGCGTCCCATTAAGCTTGGTGGCTTTTTTTATTGTCCTATGTTGGCTACTATTGCCCTATTTTCCACGTTACGCTTTGCTTTGGGCATGTGTGGCTATGGGTGTACAAAATGCAATGGTTAGCCACTATAAAGGTACCATTATTCGTACCACACACCTTTCTGGTGTTTTGACGGACTTAGGTTTGGCTTTGGGTTATAAAGCCCGTGGACTTCCGGTTGAGTCGAAACGTGTGGTCTTACATTTATTAATTTTGGCGGGATTTATCGTTGGTGGCATACTTGCCAGTTGGCTTTATCCTTATTTAAAATTAAACGCATTCTTGATTCCTGCCGTACTCAGTTTAATCATGAGCGCGGTATATTGGATCATCTATTTTCATTATCGACATATACACGATTAGTTGGAACGTACTATGGTTAAAAATGCATTACAGGCGCAACTGCTTAAAGCAGGTCTGGTCGATAATAAAAAGGCAAAAAAATTGTCTAAACAAGCCGTACATGAAAAACGTACTGGTGAAAGTAAAGATGCTGAAATCAAGGCGAAAATTGAGCAAGATCAGCAGCAGAAAATGGCCAAAGATCATGCTTTAGAGCAAGATCGTAAAGCAGTTTTGCAAGAAAAAGAATTAAAAGCTGCCATCATGCAAATGATTAATCAGCATAAAATTCGTGATACCGATGGCGAATCGACCTATCAATTTATCGATGATGCCAAGATCAAAAAGCTTTATATCAATCAGCAAATTTATAATGCCCTTGTTGCGGGTAGTCTTGTTATTGCACGTGAAAATAGCAACTATGCTTTTTTACCAAAAGAATTAGCCGACCGTATTAATGCGAAAATGGAAGGCTTTATTATTGTGAATAACTCTGAAGTGAATGAGCAAACCACGGATGAAGAAGATCCGTATGCAGCTTATGTAATTCCTGATGATTTAATGTGGTAAGCACTTCAAATCACCAATGAAGCTCCCAATTTGGGAGCTTTTTTTTAGCTCAACGTTCATCCATTTCAGTCCATAAATATCGGTTATACCTTCAAAAAATCATTTCTTAGCACCCAATAAGTAACATTATGGACTATACATGTAGTAACTCCGTAAAGTTTACGAGTATAAAATTGCTTATATAATCATCATAATTACAATAGTTTGATGATTAACCCTTTCATTTACATCAATAAGAGTAGGATGATTTTGGAAAAAATTCAGTTCATTAAAAATATTCAAGATTGGTCAGATCAATACCCTTGGCTAGAAATGCTGACTTCGCTCAGTCTTATTATTATTTTTGCCATTATCGCAAATTTTATCGCCAAGCAAATTGTGGTACGCGGTATTCGTAAGCTCGTGTCTAAAATGGCCTTTAGCCACAGTCAAATTTTGTCAGAACATAGTGTGATTAAACGCTTTGCCAACATTGTTCCAGCAATTGTAATCTTAAATGGCATAACCACAGTCCCACATTTATCTGTGAAGTTTATCTCAATCGTTCAAATGGCTTGTCAGGCCTTTATCTTCCTGACCATTGCTTTAGCCATTTCTGAATTACTAAATATTTTTAATCTGATTTATCAACGTAATCCAAAATCTAGAAACAAACCAATTAAAGGCTATTTGCAGTTGGTCAAATTGATCATTTTTTTGGTGTGTGGCCTGATGATTTTAGGTACTTTCCTGAAAAAAGATGTATTTACATTACTCGCAGGCTTTGGTGCTATGGCGGCCGTGCTTATGTTGGTTTTTCAGAACACCATTTTGTCACTGGTGGCTTCGGTACAAATTTCTTCTTATGATATGGTGCGAATTGGTGACTGGATTGAGATGCCGTCGCTTAATGCAGATGGCGATGTCATTGATATGTCATTACATACCATAACCGTGCAGAACTTTGATAAGACTTTTACCACGATTCCAACCAATAAATTGGTGACTGATACCTTTAAAAACTGGCGTGGTATGGCTCAGTCAGGTGTTCGTCGTATCAAACGCTCGCTTTATATCGATCAAAGCTCTATTCATTTCATGACACAGGATGAGCAAAACAAACTCAAAGAATTTTTATTACTAGATCAATATCTTGATCATAAGCATGAAGAGCTTGCTCAGTTTAATCAGCAACTTTCAAATCAATCGAAATATAATCAGCGCCGTTTAACCAATCTTGGGACCTTTCGTGCCTATGTAGAATTCTACTTACAACAGCATTCAGGCATTGCCCAACACCAAACGATTTTGGTGCGTCAGTTACAACCCACGAGTGAAGGCATACCTTTAGAGATTTATGCTTTTAGTAAAACAATTGCATGGAAAGATTATGAAGCGATTCAATCGGATATCTTTGACCATCTGATTGCAATCACACCTGAGTTTGGTCTTAAAATCTATCAAGCCCCTTCTAGTGCCGATTTTAAAGACCTCGTTCAACCAAATGCCGATAAAAGCTAAGACTTAATTGCGCATCTCCCCATGTATATTTGAAGAAGAAATTCTTTAGGTTAAAGAATTCACAATGTCGATTGAATATATATTGGGGGCGTTTTCTTTAAAAGCTATTCGACATCTGCTAGTGCTTGTTTATCGCGCAATGCAAGGATTTAGAGCAGGCTAGATAAATGCGCTGATCGTATAATTTCCTAAAAATATAATGCATCTGAAACAACTAAAAATAATTAACTGATGTTACGCACATAACAGTAATTTCACATTTTAAAAATGATTTTTAATTCTATTCGACGGAGTCTTACATCTAGGGGGTGAATAAAGGGATTAGCCTTCGGCTGGAGGTACTTTTGTTTTGGCAAAAGCACCCAAAACCATTGTGAACCGTACCGGGTTTGTCGGAGACTCAGTATTCTGAGAGAATGTTCCGATGACCAAATTAAAATATACCCCTGAAATCAGAGAAAGAGCGGTTCAATTATTGATTGAATCTGAAAAAGACTATCCATCTAATTGGGCTGCGATCACAGCTATTGCGCCTAAGATTGGTTGTACTCCTGAAACACTTCGTGCTTGGCATCAAAAGCATTTAGATGAGCAAAATCCTATCAAAGTACAACAGATCTCTGATCAAGAAAAAATGAAGCAAATGGAACGTGAAATCAAAGAATTAAAGCGTGCCAATGAAATTCTGCGTAAAGCAGCCGCTTTTTTCGCCCAGGCGGAGCTCGACCGCCCACACAAATAATGGTGGATTTCATCCATAACAATAAGGCGTTATATGGTGTTGAGGCGATTTGTAGGATTTTACCGATCTCAGCTTCTACCTATTATCGAACACTAGATATTGCTGAAAACCCAGAACATCGAGCAAAGCGAGATCTACATGATTTGCATCATGCTGAACAAATTAAACGAATTTGGAAAGAAAGTTCAGGTCGATATGGTGTACGTAAAGTTTGGCAACAACTGAAACGTGAAGGTTATGTTATTGCACGCTGTACAGTGGTTCGCTTGATGAAGAAGCTAGGTATACAGGGTGTTTGGCGTGGGAAGAATAAACACACCACCCGTAGCCGAGATGATCAAAAAAGAGCGGATGATTTAGTGAAACGTAATTTTACTGCTGATTATCCAAACCCTTGCGAAGCGATGCTTCTCAGGTCGGTGACTTCACGTATATTCAAACTCA
>NZ_VOYN01000027.1:0-46588 GCF_013420275.1 Acinetobacter sp. YH01020 | reverse complement strand
CTTGTTCCACTTTAGATATTTGTTTAAGATGAGATGTAACTCATTGAAATGTGTCATCATATTCGTCGTCAGAAAACAAGTATTATGCCATTATTTCAATGAGTTATCTTTTTTGTCGTGTACAAAGAAATCACACAGATTATCCGAAATAAATTTTAACTTTATATATTTTAATAATAACCAGAGGGCTTGTACGGTGTTGAAAAAATTAGTCGTCATCATCGCTTTAATCTTACCTATAACGGCTTGTGAAAAAATTGGTGATTTCTTGATTGCAAAATTCGAATCAAGCCTACCAAGTGAGACAAGCTCACAGCGTACCAAGTCAGAAAAATTATTCGCAGCACTACACCAACCCCATCAAGACAGCTTTTTGGCATTGGTTGAAGAAAATGTTCGTGATGCGATGCTAGCAGATCCAGAGCTGTTTTCACGTATGAAAAAGCTGATTCCTGCAGGTCAACCTAGCGCTGAAGCGGAAGTGATTCAGCGAATGGCAAATACTCGGCTGGGAGAAGGTAAGACCACAACAATTGTGTATAAATATGATTATCCGCAAAAAGAATTGTATATGAGTGTGGTCTTTGCAGGTCATGATGGGGACGATAAAGTGAAAGGATTCTGGCTTGAAAACGCTGCAGAAAAAGAATCAGATGATTTGGTTACTGAGATCACTTCAGATGCAGATGATTTTGATATTCAAGTGGATGAGGCATCGACTGTGACGCCAACAGCATACAGTTAATTGGCGACAGAAAGCATTAAAATTTCAGACATGCTAAGAAGCAAAGCGTTCGAGTCTATGATGAATAGGTTTGAACGCATTTCGCTTGAGACCAGACATGTCTTACAGCACAAACAGTTTTATCTTTTGGCAAACTTTAAACGCCAGACAGCAAGACATAAAAAAATCAGTCCAATACTTGTGAGATAAAGCAGTTTTGGGATGACGATTACTGTAGGCACACCCATCTGATTGAGTTGAAGGAACATTTGAATGCCTTGGGTCGAAGGTAATGCTTGAGCGAGTATTTGCATCCATTCAGGCATAGCTGCATGTGGCCATGCCGTTCCCGAAAGTAGAAATAGCGGAATAGAACTAAAAACGATGACATGTCCTGCACGTTCTGGCAGGTCAAGAAAGGTGGCTAGATAGAGCGTCATCGCAATAATACAACTGAGGAAGATAGGCACAGCAATGAACATGCCCCAAAAATTTCCACCCCGTGGATAGTCATTCAGCCAAAAGGTAAAACCAAATAAATAGAAGCACCCCAAAGTTCCAATGGTCAAAATACACAAGAAAATGCCAGCTAATTGTGTATAGCTTGGACGCCATGTGGTGTTTTGTCGATAGGTCGCAATCAGCATGCACAGACCCAATAAAATCGTCTGATGAATAATTAAGGGTGCAACCGCTGGGAAAATATAGCTGCCATAGCCTGAAAGTGGATTAAATAATGGAATCTTATGGATCGACAAAGCGGGGCTAAAATCGGATATGTTCTGGAATTTTTCTGCATATTCGACGAGGGCATTTTCCATCGAACTGGCTAAACCTAAGCCAATTTTTTGCGTCTTTAGAAAATTTGCAGCACTGAGATATAGACCAATTCCACCGGTTTCACCACGGCGAATGCTATTTGAAAGATTACTCGGTAGCAGTAAAATCCCGTCAGCTTGCTGACTTCTGAGCATATTTTCAGCTTCAGCAAAATTACCAGTCACAGCTCGAATTTCTACATTGGGACTATTGGCTACAGCACCAATAATCGTATTGGAGAGTATGCTTTGTTCCTCATCCACCACAATAATGGGGAGCGATTCTGCGTGTTCCGCTTGATAAGCAATGGGATAAAAAAAACTGTAAAGAAAAACAGAAAGCACTAAGGTGGTAAAAATCGAACTGTGCTTTACAATATCTTTAAAGGTTTGAATATAGTGTCTGAGCAAAGTTGATAGAAATGACACGATTTTATTCATATGACTTGCTCGTTTAGTACTTTACGTAAAAAGAAACTGGCGAGAACAAAATAGAACAGACAGTAAATGATCAGGGTGACAAGCGGTGTGATTGAAATGGAGTTTGGGCTACCAATGACCCATTGTTCTGTTTGTAATTTGGCATAAGGCGTATAGGGAATAATATTGGCCCAGAATTTTGTAAACATCGGAGCGTTATTCAGCGGCAATGTTACCCCTGCAAAACTCAGTGATGAGCCACCATATACCGCAATAAAACCAAAAGATTTGGTGAGATCACGTGTCGCCAAAACTACAGTAGAACTGATAAAGGCATAGGCTGTATAAAAAAACAATTGCCCAAGCAAAATGAGCAGTAATGAACCCTGAACAAACCACCCTCGAAACACGATTAGCCAGAACATCCACGCCCATGTCCAAGCGGTAAAAATGAAAACATAACTGAGATTTTTAGCGATTAAAGCTTGAAAGACAGAAGTCGGTTTCACCCATTGATTTACAGTGCCATATTTGATTTCTTGACCGACTGAAAATGCGACACAGCAACACAGTAATAAATGCAGAATCGCAGGAATCATGTACAGCTCTAAATAGAACTCATAATTTAAACCTGGATTATATAAAGGTGAAATTTTGACATTGGGTGTCGGTGCATCGAGGTAGGGAATTATATTTTCTAAATACTGATGACCACTAAAATCGGCCATGGCTTGCAATGTACTTAGCAGCATGGCTGATGAAATACTATTGCCAACACTAAAATAGCTTTGGTTATAGGCAATGCTGATTTCTGCATCTTTTGCTTGAACCAGTCGTTGCTCTGCGCCAGCAGGAATATGAATATAGCCCCAAATGTGGGTTTGATTTAAAAGCTTTTCAGCATCGTCCATACTGGGTGTAATGGTGGCTACTTTTAACGTATGGTTGAGCTGCGCAAAGTGGGTGATGTTACGGCTTAAACTGCTTTGATCTTGGTCTATGATCGCGATGGGTAAATGATCTGGTTTGCCTTGAGCAAACATATTAGTAAAGAGCAAAATCACCAGGGCAGGGGCAAGTGTGACCATACACAAGTCCCATTTATGCTGCATCAAATAGCGAAACTCACGCAGAATGCCTCTAAACATTATTTACGCTCTTCAATTTTAAACAAAACGCTCATACCCACTTTTAAGTCAGCAATCGGCTGAGCGGGTTTCAGTTGGACTTTAAAACTACGAATGTCATAGCCGCCCGTTTGTCGCGTGGTTTTAATCGTTGCAAATTCACCTTCGGCTTCGATGTGATCAATTTTAAAATCGGCAGATTTGTTTAGCGCCGGTATAAATCCTTGCATGGTCTTGAGTTGATACACTTGAGCATACTGGTCTTCACGGACATTTAAGCTAATCCATAAGCTATCATCTTGAATCAGGCTTACAACGGGCACACCCATCGCAACTAATTCTGAAACTTTGCCATAGGTTTTTGAAATGGTGCCATTGGAGGGTGCAAACAATTTGGTTTCAGCCTCAAGTGCATTGGCTTCAGCCAACGCGGCTTGCGCAATCTTGACTTGGGCATCTGCCGAGCTTTGTTGTTGCGGTGTACTGCCACGTTTTGCACGCGCATATTGTTGATAAGACGCTTCTGTCATTTGTGCAGCAGACACTGCGGCAGCTTGCATTTCATCACGGCGTTGTCGTGAAATCACACCTTCTTTATAGAGGTTTTGACCACGTTGGTAGGTGGTTTGCGCCAATTGTTGCTGTGCTTTTAGACTTTGCCAATTGGCATATAAACTTTCAATATTTTCTTGTTGAGAGCCACGTTCAGCTGTGGATTGCAGTGCTTGCGCAGATTGAAGTGCAGCTAAAGCCTGTTGTTTCTTTGCATCGACTTCAGGGCTGGTTAAACGGACCAGCGCTTGACCTGCTTGTACTTTTTCACCGTCATGCACATATATTTCTTCGATACGGCTGGGTACTTTGGTACTAATGTGGATGGTTTCAGCCTCAACTCGACCTTGTAATTCAACCTGTTTGGGCTGATAACTTTTCCATAAGCCAAATGCAATCAATGCCAAAAGCAGAACCAAGACAATGCCAATCCCGAACTTGATCAAAGCAGGTTTATTACGACTTTGCACTGAGGTGTTTTTCGTCTCTGTATCGGTATTGGTCGCCACTTTTTCTTGAGTATCCTCAGCAGTATTTGCTGTAGATGAAATGTCTGAAGTCGAGACATTGGATTGGGATGTTTCAGCTTTCGCAGAGGCATCTTCTTGGTGATCAGTTGGTTCCTGATTCATATTGTTTCCCCTCGGCTAAACTTAGCGAATATAGTCGGTGTGTGATTGATTGATATAGCTTTGGAACTGGTCAATGCTCCCGTGACTTTGTAGCAGTGTTGCGAGTGACATCACGTATTTATAAGCATTAAGCGCCATTTCACTTTGTAGCCCGTTCAATGCATTTTGTGCATCAATGACTTGTGTGGCCGTACCCATATCTTCTTTAAATGAAAGCTGTTGAATTCTTAAATTTTCTTGAGCAGCTTTTAGGTTTTGCTGCAACAACAGGTGACTTTGCTGAGCGCTGGTGACTTCATTAAATGAGCTATAAATCAGGCTTTCAATTTCTTGTTTGGTACGCTCAGTCATTAACTCAGATGCATAGCGTTGAAGTTCAGCAGCTTGTACGGATTTGTTTTTATCAATACCTGAAAATAAGTTGTAGCGAGCGGCAACACCAACGATCCAATTTTGTTTATCGTCGAGACTATATTCACCAAAGGCAAAGACGTTGGGTTTTTTTGCTGCGCTTTGGGCTTTCACATTAGCACCAGCCAATTGACTGTCCAATTGCATTTTACGCACCAAACTAGACTGATCCTGATAACTTTTTAGTAAGGCGGTTATATTTTGATTGTGTTGCTGATTGATAAATAATGGCGTTGTAAGATCAGTAATTTGGCTGCTTTGCATTAAGTTGTTTAACTTAAATAAGCTAGAGCGGAGATTCGCTTCAGTATTTTGAAAAGTTCTGAGTGCATTATTCTTCGCCACTTCAAATTGCATACGCTGGCCTTTGCTAATAAAACCCTGTTGTTCCATTTTGAGCGCATTGGCATAGTGTTGTTGCATCGCATTTAAATTGAAGCGGCTGCTTTCGACTAATTTTTTTTGTAATTGAGCATTGAAGTAGGCTTGGATTAATTCAAAACGTTGCACATCTTGTTGTTGTTCACTGCTTATCGCGCTGCGTTTGGCTTGGATATTGGCAATTTCCTTGGCGTTAGACGTTAACCCACCGGTATACAGCGGCATCATTACGGAAACGGTAGGGCGGATCACTTGATCATCTAAGACCACTTGGGAAGAATCTGGAATTAATCCGACACCATCACGGATTGGCTGTTGCAGACTGTCTTTTAATGGGTCTGCCAAATCACTCGGTAAGCTTTTATCAATTTTATTATTAATGCCATTACTCAGCGTTTGTTCTAAGTTGTTTTTTAAGGCGCCGAGAGGAATATCGAGTTCATTATGAAAGGCATAGGCACGGACGTTTAAATCCACACGAGGTAAACCAAGGCCTTTAATGGCCTGAGCTTGAAGTTCGGCAGATTGTTGTAGCGCTTGGTTGGCCTGAGTGCTAAAAGAACTAGTGAGTAGACTTTGTTCTGCTTGGCTATAACTGATACTTTGCGCAAGTACTGTCGGGCTAAAAAAGCCACTGAAACAACCAAGGCCAAGCAGCAATCCTGAACGAAATGTATGTTTAATTTTTATAGAATAATCTGTTCGAGGTAGAGGCATAAAAACACACTCACAGCTAGGATGGGTTCATTATAGTCATTGTGATGAAGTTGGGTAAATTCACTAAGTTGTTGTATTGTTTCATATACATATGTAAATAAATTTTATCTTTGTAGCGCACGTCATTTTCGCACATCAAGACCTTAAATTAGCATCAATTCAAGGGATAAAAAATATCAGTAAATCTAATAATTTGAATTAATAAGAATTAATTTTGATCTTTATTGAAAATTTGACTTCAAATGTCAGACAGCATTGGAATATTTTCAGCTTTAACTACTGCAAGCACGCGTCAGATATGGTTAAATGCCATCATTTTATTGTGTTTCACTTTGAAAGGAAAACTCATGCGCGCGTACAACTTCTGTGCTGGTCCTGCTGCATTACCCACTGCCGTTTTAGAAAAAGCTCAAGCTGAAATGCTTGACTGGCAAGGCAAAGGCCTTTCGATCATGGAAATGAGCCACCGTAGTAAAGACTATGTCGCTGTGGCAGAGAAAGCAGAAGCTGATCTTCGTAAGCTGATGAATATTCCAGACAACTATAAAGTGTTATTCCTTCAAGGTGGCGCATCACTTCAATTCTCTGCGATCCCATTAAACCTATTGGGTAAAAACAGCAAAGCAGACTATATCCACACTGGTATTTGGTCTGAAAAAGCGTTGAAAGAAGCACAGCGTTATGGCGACATTAATGTTGTTGAAGCGGGTACGATCATTGACGGTAAACTTGCGATTACTGATCAAAGCACCTGGAACTTATCTGATGATGCGGCTTATGTGCATTATGCAGATAATGAAACTATTGGTGGTCTTCAGTTTGCCAACATTCCTGAAACGGACAAACCATTGGTTGCCGATTTTTCATCGAGCATTTTATCTGCACCATTAGACGTATCTAAGTTCGGTTTAATCTATGCAGGTGCTCAGAAAAATATTGGTCCTGCTGGTTTAACTTTGGTGATTATTCGTGATGATTTATTGGATCAAGCGAAAGCAGATATTCCAAGTATCTTGAAATATTCAGCTCAAGCGAAAAATGGTTCAATGGTGAATACACCTTCAACTTATGCATGGTACTTATCTGGCCTCGTTTTTGAATGGTTACTTGAGCAGGGCGGTGTAGACGCAATTTATAAAGCGAATATGGCAAAAGCTGAATTACTTTATGGTTATATTGATTCAAGCGATTTCTATGCAAATCCAATTGCAAAAGAATTCCGTTCAATCATGAACGTACCATTTACTTTGGCGAATCCAGAATTGGAAAAACAATTCTTGAAAGAAGCTGAAGAAAACCACTTGCTGAATTTAGCTGGTCACCGTTCAGTGGGTGGTATGCGTGCAAGTATTTATAATGCTGTTCCGCTAGAAGGCGTTCAAGCACTGGTTAACTTTATGGATGACTTTGCAAAACGCAACGCATAATCCTAAAGGCATAAAAAAACCGGCAAATGCCGGTTTTTTTATTGAATAGATTAAAAAATAAAAGTATGTAACACGTATGCACAAATCAGCATACCTAACATAAAAAATAAGCAGGACATTGGCTCGATTTGATATCGAGATTCCATGTGATGGTCAACTTGCGATAAGTTTTCTTCTTGCACGACTTTCATAGATATTCTTTCCGATCTATTTATCGTTAATTACTATTTCTTAAACGCATTTTTAACATAATTATTTGATTAAATAAAGTACTATCTGCCATAAACTTACTAAACTATTTAGTTTATTTAAAAATAAGCAACCGAATTGCTAAATTTAGTTTCATAAATTTCCTATCTTATTTATTTATATTAGATTTTTATATTTTATCTTTTGCAGATGGATTTATTTAGCAGCATTATTTTGAATTTAATATTGTGGATAAGTTATTTTAATTTGAATTTAAAAATAGAATAAATCGACTGGCTTGTGGATAAAAAATATTCAATCATTTAAATATTCAGCGAATACACATGATTAGCGAGAAGTAAAAAAACTGCCCAGAGGCAGTTTTTTTATTTGAAATAGGGTTTTTGAATTCAAATTAGGCAGATTTTGCGTAAATATTGGCTTGTATCCACAGGTTGCCACGAATATATTGCCCAACATTGAAATCTTTATGCGCCGGATTTCGTGTTGCAACACGAACAATCACCGCTTCTTGGTTTTCTTCGTGGATTAAGGTTACATCATACAGCGTATAGTCTTGCTCTTTAAATTGCATGGCAGTTTTGCCAACTATATGCCCTTGGAACCATGCTTCATCTTCTTGACCGAGGTTTTCACCATATAGGTATGCAACCATTTTAGAAAAATCGACGGTGACTGGCGCTTTGTCATCTTCAGACTTTGGTTGCCATGCTTTAATTTGTTCGTGTAAATCTGCAGGGGCAACACCATTATTTGCTGCCAAGATATCGTTTAAAGCACGATGATGTTTAATCGATGCAGGATCATCAACGACAAGCTGTTCATGTTCTGCGACAGCTTCGAGTTCATAGGCCCAAGCATTGAGTTGCACACTGTAGCTTGCATCTTTTTCATATTGGTCGTGATTGACGCTATATAAACTATCAAAAGCATACACACTGGTATTTGCGCCTAAGTCGAGGCAAAGCACTGCTTGTGTATTGGATTTACAGGTAATAATACGTTCAATGGTGGCTTTGGTTTTATATGGGCTATCAAAACTTGGAAATGCAGTTTTAACGGCTTTAGGTTTATTATTTTCTACCGCAATCACTTGGCACAGTTGAATCGACGCTTGTGATGGACCTTGAATCAGCCAGGTACTTTGATCCATATCAGATTCTTGTGCGCATAAGCCCATCGGCATAATGGGTGCATCTAATGCCTGACCCAGCCAAACTGGTACATCCGTTGTCGGGTTGCCTGTAAGCAAATTCCAATGTTCAACATGACTACCAAAAGTTTGATCTTCAATAGTGATAATTTCAGGGCTATTTTGTTTTTTCATATGCACAATTGATATTGGGTTGGTTTCATAATTAATAAATCGAGGGTTATTTGAAATTTTCAAGTCACCGACGTCATATTTATCATGAAATCATGCATAAAAAATGTTTTCAGTAGGATTTAAATGTAAAAGCATTGGAAAATAAGCCCAAGTTGGAGTCAATTTGCAGCTTTTCGATTCTCATGATTAGAGAAATGTAGATCCATTCAGCGGATGCAGATCCCCAAATTGTCATGTAGATTTGTTACTATGAGTCATGTTTAAAAGTGAATGGAAAATCAGTGCTGCCATTTAAATTATGGGTGGATGCAGATGCGTTACCACGCATTTTACGTGATGTAATTGTTCGGGCTTCTGATCGTTACCAGTTAGAAGTCACTTTTGTCGCCAATCAAAATGTTGGGATAACGCCGTCGGTGCGGATTAACTCGATTCAAGTCATGAGCGGGGCAGATGCAGCGGATAAAGAAATTATTCAGCGCATGAAAGAGCACGACATCGTAATGACACAGGATATTCCACTTGCTGCTGAAGTGATTGAGCGGGGCGGTATAGCGATACATCCACGCGGTGAGATTTATACCACAGCAAATGTCAAAGCACGTCTACACTTGCGCGACTTTATGGATACATTACGGGGCGCAGGTGTGCAAACCGGTGGTCCAGCACCGATTTCTGAACGAGATAAGCGCGAATTTTCTAGTAGCTTAGATCAAACCATTCAAAAGCAAAAACGAAAAACGGCGCAGAAGTAAAAACCATGCCATCTAAAACAAATCTAGCGACCACCTATGCGTTGTTGGTCTTTATTTGGTCGACCACGCCACTTGCCATCGTTTGGAGTGTCAGTGATATCAATGCGTTTTGGGCACTGACATTACGCTTTTTTATCGCATTACCCTTGGCTGTCGCATTATTGTTTATTTTTAAACATAAACTGCCGATGGATAAAAACTCGCTGCACAGTTATTTGGCGGGGGCGTTTAGTTTTATTGGTTCTCAGATTTTTACCTATATGGCAACGGCCTATCTCAGCTCAGGCATTATTGCCCTGATGTTTGGTTTGGCACCAATTATGACGGGTCTGATCGGTCGTTTCTTCTTTCATACCTATCTGCATCGCTTGCAATGGATGGGGATGTTGATTGCCGTCTGTGGTTTAGCCATTATTTGCTTAGGCGGCAGTGATCAGCACGTACAGCCTGTTGGCATCGTCTTAATGTTAATGAGCGTATTCGTCTACTGTATGTCGATTTTTTGGGTGAAAAAAGTCAATGCACCTTTGCAGCCCATGTCTCAAGCCACAGGTTCGATTCTTATCTCTGCACTATTTTCTGCCGCGATGCTACCGTTTATATGGCAGTATGCACCGACACAGATGCCTTCAACTAAAGCGCTCATTGGCTTATTTTATGCAGTGATTATGGCTTCATTGATTGCAATGTTTTGTTATTTCAAACTGGTACAAAACATCAAGGCGACAACTTTGTCTTTAACAACGGTACTCACACCCATGCTTGCTATGCTCTTTGGTGCTTTACTGAATGATGAAAAATTATCATTGATGGTTTTACTTGGTGCTGTGATTCTATTATCAGGCTTGTTTGTTTATTTTTATAAAGATTTTCGGGCGAACAGAGAGCTCGCCCACAAATTAAAACATTGATTAAAAATCACTCTTTGTTTTGGGTCAGTGCGATACACTCTGCAAGTTTGACGCGGTCTTGAGGGAGCAGTGTGATAAAATAGGCACCCGTACGGTATAAGTTGCTTTCTTCTTCACGGCTATAAACCACTTGCGCAGTTGCCGCAATATGGAAAAAATTTTCAGGGTGGCTTAAGGTGAGGTGGATATAAGTACCTTCTTTGATTGGACGTTCACTGAAAAAACTTAATCCTGTTTCTGAAAAATTGACATGTTCAGGCACTGGTAACATGCTTTGTACAATTGCGTCGTATAAAGAACCCGTAATAAGGTTTAACTTTTGGTTAAATAAGGATAAGATTCGAGCAATTTGTTGATCTTTCTCAGCTAATTGTTCTAATTCGTAGTTGAGTGCATGATCAAATTGATCTAATTCAGCAAGTAGTAGAAAATAGCGCGGCAATACAAAATTAGGATCGTAAGGATCATTCAGTGCAACATCATCAGAGATAATCTGATAGTTGATGCGCAAAGCAGCATCGATACGCGACATTACACGGCGTTCAGTTTGAACGCTTTGATGCTGTAAGTTTTCCATAATATATATTACCTCGGACTAGATGGTTATGTTTAAACCAATCTCGCTGTATATAGGGTTGAGATACACTCGCGCTCGGCGCAGTAACCACTTTATTTCTTTTATTGCTCTGGTATCCATGATCGGCCTCACGCTTGGTGTGGCAGTCCTTATTACAGTTTTATCTGTGATGAATGGTTTCGATCGTGAGCTGAAAACTCGTGTCTTAGGAATGATACCTCAAGCCACTGTTTCTTCAACACAAATTTTAACAAATTGGCCTGAACTTGCAAAAAAAATTGAGCAGCATGAGCATGTTCAAGGTGTCGCACCATTCACCCAATTACAGGGAATGTTGACGGCACAAGGTCAAGTGTCTGGCATTATGGTCAGTGGGATTGAACCGCAGTATGAAAAAAAGGTATCAATTATCCAAGACCATATGGTGGAAGGCAGTATCGATAACCTGAAAAAAGGTGAGTTTGGTATTGTCCTTGGCAAGCAAATGACAGATGCCTTAGGTTTAGGCTTGAATGACAGTGTGACCTTAGTGCTTCCTGAAGCAACACCTTCTCCGGCTGGCGTTGTTCCGCGTTTTAAACGATTTAAAATTGTGGGTATTTTCAGTATTGGTGCGGAAGTTGATTCGATGATGGGCTATGTGGCCCTGAACGATGCGTCGACTTTATTAAGACTGCCAGATGGTGCACAAGGCATCCGTATGAAGTTGGATGATATTTTTGCAGCACCACAAGTCTCTCAAGAAATTGTGCGTGATTTACCTGCAAACTTCTATGCTTCAGATTGGACTTATACACACGGCAACCTATTTAGTGCGATTCAAATGGAAAAGGCAATGGTAAGTTTATTGCTGTTCCTGATTGTATTGGTTGCAGCATTTAATATCGTGTCTTCATTGGTGATGGTGGTCACTGATAAAAAATCCGATATTGCCATTTTGCGTACACTAGGCGCTTCACCGGCTACAATCACACGGATCTTCATGGTGCAAGGTACAGTGATTGGGGTGATTGGTACGGTGTCTGGGGCAATTTTAGGGATTATCGCTGCATCTAGTATTAGTAATTTTGTTGGTTGGTTGAATACAACACTGGGCTTAAATATGTTTGATGCTTACTTCATCAACTATTTACCGTCTTATTTAAGATGGCAAGATGTTGTGGTGATTGTGTCCTTATCATTGGGTCTTAGCTTTATCGCGACTATTTATCCGGCTTTACGTGCAGCTAAAGTTCAACCTGCAGAGGCTCTACGCTATGAGTAATTTAGTTTTAGATGCCCAAAACATTACCAAATCTTTTACTGATGGTAAGTCTACAGTCGATGTAATTCGCGGACTTTCATTACAAGTCAAAGCAGGTGAGTTTGTTTCAATTGTTGGTTCAAGTGGCTCTGGTAAAAGTACGTTGTTGCATGTATTGGGTGGCTTGGATCGTCCAACATCGGGTCAAGTGTTGATTAATGGTCAACGCTTTGACACTTTAGGTGAAGCAGAGCGTGGATATATCCGTAATGAGCATTTGGGTTTTGTGTACCAATTCCATCACTTGTTGCCTGAATTTACCGCGTTTGAAAATGTGGCGATGCCATTAATGTTACGTAAGTCGAGTAATTTCAAAGAAGTCAAGCAGCAAGCTGAATACCTGTTGGAACGTGTTGGACTTTCGCATCGTATGACGCACAAACCGGGTGAGCTTTCAGGCGGTGAACGTCAACGTGTGGCTTTGGCTCGTGCATTGGTAGCAAAACCTAAGTTGATGATGGCTGATGAGCCAACAGGGAACTTAGACCGCAAAACCGCAGTAAAGATTTTTGAGTTGCTATCTGAGTTGCGTAAAGAATTTAACATGGCCATGTTAATCGTGACCCATGATGAATATTTAGCTCAATCTGCTGATGCGATTTTGCATATGCAAGATGGTTTATGGGTAGATGACTAAGCGCTAAATTGATTTTGTAAAAAATTAGTGGATTAAGATTGTTTGATTGAAGCTCACCTCGGTGGGCTTTATTATTGCCAGCACATAATAAAAATAATGAAGACTCATGTTACAAATTTTTTGTATTGGCTGGATTTTAGGTATTTCTTTTATGGGGTTCATGTTTTGGAATCCACAACTCTCGACAGCTCAGTTGCTTTTTATTGTCCTGATTTGGCTAGTGCTACAGCTCTACATTTCACCAAAACTAAAAAGTATCTTTTCGAAAATCTTACAGCTCAGTACAAATCTTTGCATAGGTTCAATTCTCGGTTTTAGTTTCGCCAATACTCAACTCGATCAGCGTTTGGCATTGGTTGAACATCAGAGCAGACAAGGCGAGTTTATTGCGTATATTCCACAGATCAGCCAACTCAAAGACCAAGCAATTCAGCAAAAAATTGAAGTGCTCAATCTGAATCAGCAGATTCAATATTTTATGGCGTATTTACCCAAGTCAATTTTGCAAAATAATGAACAGACGATTCAGTTGGTCCCTGGACAATACTATCGTATGTATGGTGAATTACGACCTACCCAAAGCTATGTGACCGAAGGTGCATTTGACCAAGAAAGGTGGAGCATACAGCAAAATATACATGCCAGTTTAAAGGTGAAGTCGGTCGAACTTATACCATCTCGACATATGGTTGCTATGGGCTATGGGCAGCAGTATCAACGACATCAAGGTGTGCTACACCAGTTCAAAATAAAAGTCGAACAACAACGTTTATATTTAAGAGCGTTTATATACCAACAACCGCTGCAGAATCATGGCTTGCTGTTAGCGCTGCTTACAGGTGATAAAAGTTTACTCACTGAAGGCACCAGTGAGTTATTTCAACGCTTTGGGATGAGTCATTTACTGGCGATCTCTGGTCCGCATGTACTGGTTTTTGCTAGCATGCTCTGTTGGGCGATGCAGTTGGGTATCCGTAAATATTGTCCCAAAATCTATCTCAAATGGCCTAAACAATATGTATTGGTCGTGCCCTTTATCTTCTGTGTCCTTCTATATTGCGCATTTACTGGCTTTGAAATACCTGCACTGAGAACGCTGACGATCTGCCTAGTTGCAAGTAGCATGCTTTTGTTACGGCAAACCATTCAGCCTTTTCAACTGCTGATTTTTAGTGCCGCTATTTTATTGCTAGTGGACCCCTTTAGTATTTTATCCGCAGCATTTTGGTTGTCTTATGGCGCATGCTTTATTTTACTGCGGATTTATCAAACCTTAAGGAAGCATTTACTGGCTCAAACGGACGCCAGTTTTTGGCAAAAGTTAAAGCATTCAATGTGGTTGATGGTGGAATCACAATGGAAAATCTTTGTCGCTTTATTTCCATTGATGGTGATTTTTTTCAAGCAAGTGACTTGGATTAGCCCACTAAGTAATTTATTTGCCATCCCGTGGTTAGGGACTGTGGTGGTTCCTTTAGATATCATCGGAGGGGCACTTTCTTATATTTCTACACCTTTGGCGCATTTGGTTTTTTTATTCAATGATCTGTGTTTGGAAATATTGCATGTGTTTCTCTATGGCTTAGATCGACTCTTTGAACCAAAAATGCACGATGTCGCATTGACGTCAACTCAAATCATACTGTTGATACTCGTTGTAGTAATCTTATTTTTACCTGAAGGTATCTTGCCAAAATATTGGGCGGTCATTGCCTTTTTTGCTCTGTTTATCCCATGGAGAAATTCAGCAAACTTTCAACTTTCAATTTTAGATGTGGGGCAAGGGCAGGCGATCTATATCCGTTCTGTAGATCATCATATGATGGTAGACTTCGGTGGAAACTATGATGAAAGTCAATTTAGTGTCGGGCAAAATATCATCCGGCCATTTTTGAGTGTGAATGGTGTCCATCGACTAGATCGGGTGTTATTGACTCATTTAGATCAAGACCATAGTGGTGGCTTTTTCTCATTGGAGCAACGGCTTGATATTGGGCAGCTTTCAAGTAATGAACGGGTACAAACCACGAACCAAGCTCCACAGCGCATATGTCAGCGTGGTCAGCAGTGGAATTGGGATCAGCAAGTCTATTTTGAAATACTCTCGCCAAAGCCTGAAGATCTGAGAGATGCCCAATGGAATGCTAATGAACGCTCTTGTGTACTGTATGTGACGGTCAAAGGCGTCAATGGACCACAACATTTTCTATTGATGGGGGATGCGGGTTGGGAGACTGAATATCAAATATTAAGTGATTATCCAGACCTAAAAGTCGATGTCTTGGTACTTGGACATCATGGTAGTCAGCACAGTTCATCCTATGCATTTTTAACGCATTTTAAGCCCAAGTTGGCGATTGCTTCTGCCGGTCGGTTTAATCGTTATGGGCATCCTGCAAAGATGACCAAAACACGGCTCAAACAATTAGATATTCAACTCTTGCAAACAGCACAGAGTGGAAGTATTCATTTCAAGCAAAATAAACAGCAAATTGAACTAATTGAAGAGCGGACAAAGTATAAATGGCTCGATCTATATCGCAGGCTATCTAAAGAATCCGAATAGAAAAACTACTTCAAGTATATTGCTTGAAAATGTCATTCTGTCACATTTTTAATTTTTTGCTGTCTTTGATATTCCTCACGAATATCACGAATGCGTTGAGCGGCTTCCTCATCACTAATATTGTATAGATTTCTCAATTTTGGATTGGCTTTAAAGCGTTTATAGCTCCAGTGATAATGCTCTGGATAACGATGAATTAAATCTTCCACTGCTTTAAAGATAACTATAGAGCCATCATCTGCATTGCCTTGATAGATATTCTCATCCATAGGTTCGATATGCATATCAAAACCATGATTATCGTTACGAATGGCATACAGTAAGAGCGCACGTGCTTTGGTTTTTTGAATTAATTTTGCACTTAAGTTGCTAGTTTTTAGTGGAATACCAAAGTATGGAATCATTTCGCCGCCGACATTTGGCGTATGGTCTGGCAAGATCACAGTCGTCCCACCTTGTTTTAAGGCTTTGAAAATCTGACGTACACCTGATTCATCCGTAGGAACCAATATTGCTTGCTCACGGCTTCGAGCAGCACGGACAAAATTGTTGGCAGATTCGCTTTTTACAGGCTTGTACATGATGGTCATTTGAGTGTATTGCGCAACCCATGCATTCATGATTTCCCAAGTACCAAAATGTGGTACTACGAGTACAACGCCTTTTTGTAGGGTGAGCGCTTCATGTAAATATTCAGCGCCATGTACGTGATGAATTCGTTGAATATTTTTTTCTGTACTTGCACCCCAAATGTTAAAAAATTCAAAATAAGAACAAAGTTCGTTTCGAATCGCTTGTTTAGTGAGTTGAATGCGAGCTGACTCTGATAATTCAGGCAATGCAATTTTAAGATTGCGTTGAATCGTAGAGTAGGTTTTAGAGATTTTTAAAACATTGACTAACCCAGCCAAACCTTTTGCAATTAATCTTGAAATTTGAATAGGTTGACGGCTGATAAATTTTAACAGGTGATATGTGGTGTCCTGTGAATTTTGGTCGGTCATCTTATTTAAGTCTGAAAGAAATGAAAGAAAATTTAAAATAATTATAGGGGAAAATGAATTGATTAGACAGTTATAGCGATTAGCGTGTATATAATGACTACAAATTAACGACCAAATGGGTTTTTTTATGTCCGAATGGCCACCAAAACCTGAAGAAAAACAGCAAAGTTCTTCAAACAATATTCAGCAGCCAACTGGAAATGAATGGAAAATATTAGAAAAAGCCGTACTTTCTTCCGTTGAGGAACAACGTAGAGCACGTAGATGGGGTATATTTTTTAAATTTTTAACCTTTGCTTATTTGCTATTTATTATCATTGCGATGGCAAAAAGTTGCAGCATGTCATCATCAGATCCTGCAGCAACAGCGGGTTCACATATTGCCGTGGTTGATATCATTGGGACCATTGCAGCGGACAAGCAAAGTGTAAACAGCGCAAATACTATCAAAGCTTTGAAAAAAGCCTATGAAAACAAACAAAGCAAAGCGATTGTTTTAAATATTAATTCACCAGGTGGTTCACCTGTTCAGTCTGATGAAATTTGGCAAGAAATTCAGTACTTGAAAAAAGCCCATACCGATAAAAAACTGTATGCCATTATTGGTGATACAGGCGCTTCAGGTGCGTACTATATTGCGTCTGCGGCAGATGAAATTATTGTCAATCCTTCAAGTTTAGTGGGTTCAATTGGCGTGATCATGCCGAATTATGGTGTTAGTGGTTTGATGCAAAAATTCGGTGTAGAAGATCGCACCATGACTTCGGGTGAGAACAAAGCCATTTTATCCATGACTCAACCTGTAGATGCAGCACAAAAAGCACATGTTCAAGGTGTACTCGATAACGTTCATGCGCATTTTATTAATGCCGTGAAAGAAGGTCGCGGTAAGAAATTAAAATCGAATGATCCGGCTATTTTCTCAGGTTTATTTTGGACAGGTGATCAGGCTGTGAAGCTGGGTATTGCTGACCGTACAGGTAGTTTAAATAGCCTGAAACGTGAGTTGAAAACTGAAAAAGCTGTGAACTACACCATTGAAAATAGTCCATTTGATTCTGTACTTGGTCGTATGGGAAGTTCATTTGGTCAAAGTTTGGCAAGCGCATTGTCACAACAGGTTCAATCTGAAAACAGCACGAAGTTACAATGAAACCGTTAATTCATTTTGCGCACGCCAATGGCGTGCCATCACGGGTTTATCAAAAATTGTTTGATTTATTGAGTGATGAATATGATGTGATCTATGTGCCGCTACTTGGGCCAGATAAGCGTTACCCAATCGATAACCATTGGAAAAGCTTAACACAGCAAGTCATTGACAGTATTGTACGTCAGGCCAATGGTCGTAAGGTGATTGGATTAGGTCATTCATTAGGTTCGGTTTTAACATTTCAGGCTGCTTTACAACGCCCAGAATTGTTTGAACAAGTGTTAATGATTGATCCGCCTATGATCATGGGGAAAGAGTCTTTTGCTTTGCACATCGCAAAACTCCTCAAACTTAAAGTCCTCGATAAAATGTCCCCAGCAGGATTGTCGAAGCGTCGTCGTGATCATTGGGACAGCCGTGAACAAGCAGCAGAGCTTTTAAGGCCGAAAGGTTTTTATAAAGATTTCGATCCAGACTGTTATCAAGCTTATATTGATCATGCCTTGATGGACGATAAACTGCGTGGTGGGGTGGAATTGACGATTTCACGTGATGATGAAGTTCATATTTTTCGAACTAATCCTTCACTGTGGTGGTTACCTCATGCTCAACCGCAAGTACCTGTACAGCAGTTAATTGCAGAGCAGGGGCCATTTTTGGCACGTCACTTTCCCCAAATGGTCGAGAAAAAATTTGCGATTCCATTTAAAGTGGTTAGCGGCAGTCATATGTTTCCATTAGAAAAACCAGTAGAAACGGTTGAGTTAATCAAACAAATGTTAGCGGTTCATGCCAAACATGAATGATTGAATGTACTCAAATAAAAAAACGCATCCGAGGATGCGTTTTTTATTTCTATTTAAAATAGATAAAAACTGATTTTAAAACTTGCAGAATTGAACAGGTGCTTGCATCGGTTGATTGCGATATAACACCCCATCAGCAGTATGTTGGATCGTACCATTACAGATCCATTCTGCGACTTGAGGATAAATCACATGCTCAAGCATGTGAACCCGATCTGCCAGACTTTCAGCATGATCATGCACATTGACTTTAAGCACACCTTGAGCAAGCGCTTGGCCGGCATCTAGCTCTGCAGTCACGTAATGAACTGTACAGCCATGGAAGACATCACCAGTGTTTAACACACGTTGATGAGTATGCATGCCTTTATAATTTGGTAACAAAGAAGGGTGGATGTTAATCATTTTCCCTTCCCATGCTTTGACAAATTTTGGGCTTAAAATGCGCATAAAGCCTGCCAAAATCACCAAGTCAACATCCCAGTCGAGCAGTTGTTGATGCATCACATCATCAAAAGCTTCACGACTTGGATATTGTTTGTGTTCAATGATTGCAGTTGCAATCTTTGCTTTTTCTGCACGTTGCAGTGCAAAAGCATCAGGTTTATTGGAAATTACCCCAACGATTTGACCTGATAGATTGGCATCGATCAGGGCTTGCAGGTTAGATCCGCTGCCTGAAACAAGTACAGCAATTTTAATCATGAACGTTGCTTATGCGAAAACTACACGGATTTTTTCGTCAGCGCCTTCAACAGATTCAGCATTGTCTGCAATGTGACCGATTGTGAATGCTTTTTCGCCAAGGCTGTTGAGTAATTCAACAGTTTTGTCAGCATCTGCTGCATCAACTACGAGAACTATACCCACGCCACAGTTAAATGTGCGGTACATTTCAAATTGTTCAACACCACCTTCTTTTTGAAGTAGTTTGAACAATTCTGGCCATTCCCAAGATGCTTCATTGACTACCGCTTGAGCACCATTTGGCAGTACGCGAGGTAGGTTGCCTGGTAAGCCGCCACCCGTGATGTGTGCCATTGCGTGTACATCCACTTCTTTCAATAACTGAAGTATTGGTTTTACATAAATACGAGTTGGTTCCATTGCTGTATCTGCAAGTGGACGACCATCAACGATTTGAGTAAGGTCAACGTTTTTCACATCTAAAATTTTACGAAGAAGTGAATAACCGTTTGAGTGTGCGCCAGAAGATGCAACACCAACTAAAACGTCACCCGCTTTAACTTTAGAGCCATCAATAATTTTGCTTTGCTCAACTACACCTACGCAGAAACCTGCAAGGTCATAGTCTTCGCCTTCATACATACCTGGCATTTCAGCAGTTTCACCGCCAACCAATGCACAGCCTGCAAGTTCACAACCCGCACCGATACCAGTTACAACATTTGCTGCAACGTCAACGTTGAGGTGGCCAGTTGCATAGTAGTCAAGGAAGAACAGTGGTTCAGCACCACATACAAGAAGATCGTTTACGCACATTGCAACCAAGTCTTGACCAATTGTGTCATGACGGTTCAAATTCAATGCTAAACGCAATTTTGTACCAACACCATCTGTGCCAGATACGAGAACAGGTTCTTCATAACCTTTAGGAATTTTACAAAGAGCGCCGAAGCCGCCTAGGCCGCCCATTACTTCAGGACGTGCAGTACGTTTCGCGACAGATTTGATACGATCGACTAACGCGTCGCCCGCTTCAATGTCGACACCTGCATCTTTGTAGCTTAAACCAGTGTTTGGGGTAGAAGTTGAGTTGCTCATAATGAAGTCTCCGCATTCGCGCGGGGATTATAACCTGAATATGCAAAACTCTTATGCTATTTCGCACTAAAATGTTATCTTTATTAAAATATTTTCCTTTCTATAACGATTACATTGAAAAAAGGTGACTTTATATGGGTGATCGCACCTTGCGCCGAATATTTATTCTTGCTGGGATAGCATTGATCATATGGGTTTTATACTTATTAAAGCCTGTAGTTGTTCCTTTTATCGGCGCATTTCTAATTGCATATTTATTTAGCCCTTTAGTCGATAAATTACATAATATTGGCTTGCCGCGCTGGTTATCTATCAGTTTGGTCTTTATTGGAATTGGTGTTGCTATATTCCTTGCAATGTGGTTCCTCGTACCACTGGTATGGGAACAGTTGATGTATGCGAAAAACAATATTCCAAGCAATATTCATTGGGTCAACTATACATTCCTGCCGTGGTTATCAGAGACATTTAATCTTGTACCGATGGAAATTGATACAGAGCAAATGTCAGCAGCGATCATGGAGTATATTCAAACCAACTATAGTGCAGACAGTATCCAAGCCATGTTGTTAAAAGTGGCACAATCGGGTCTGAATTTCATACAGATTGGTGGCACGATTGTCTTAATTCCAATCATAGCTTTCTATTTCTTATTAGATTGGGAGCGTATGTTAGAAAACATGCGTCGACTTATCCCACGTAAATATGAAAAAAGCACGCTCACAATCGTGGGCGAATGTCATGAAGTTTTAGGTGCATTTGTAAAAGGCCAATTCTTGGTAATGTTCTTATTGGGCGTTGTTTATGCGGTTGGACTTCAATTAGTCGGTATTGAGGTTGGTATCATCATTGGGATGATTGCGGGTCTAGCCAGTATTATTCCGTATTTGGGTTTTGCGGTTGGTATTATTTCGGCAATTGTGGCTTGCTTGTTCCAATTCGGTTTGGATTGGGTGCATTTAGCCTTAGTTTTAGTTGTCTTCATGGTGGGACAGGCGATAGAAGGCTATATCCTACAGCCGTTCTTACTGGGTGACAAAATTGGTTTGTCTCCAGTAGCCGTGGTTTTTGCAGTACTTGCAGGCGCACAATTGGCAGGACTGCTCGGAATGCTCATTGCATTACCAGTCGCAGCGATTATTGTGGTGTTATTACGTCATGCGCGTGAAAATTATGAGAAAAGTAATTTATACCGAAATGATGTACTCGTGGTGAATGATGCTGAAATTGGCACATTAAGCGTAGAAACCGATCAAATTGCTG
Organism: Acinetobacter sp. YH01020; assembly: GCF_013420275.1. Lineage (NCBI taxonomy): Bacteria > Pseudomonadati > Pseudomonadota > Gammaproteobacteria > Moraxellales > Moraxellaceae > Acinetobacter > Acinetobacter sp. YH01020. Next base: position 25,082 of record NZ_VOYN01000027.1, on the reverse strand, counting down.
TCGATATCGAGCTCAAAAATCAGTCTGCAAATTCGCTGCAAGATCCTGAAATTTCGAGTAACATTGAACGATCAGAACATAAAGATTGATAAGGCCAAAATATAGATATGCGTCAATTGCAGTTAGATATAGAACCTCAGCTCGATGCCCGAATTAGTGATTTTTCTGGGCCGAGTTGGGGACATGTAATCGATGGTGTACGTCAATTACATGCAGGATTAATGAATCGTTTCTATATCTATGGCGGAGCTGGCACAGGAAAAAGCCATTTACTGTCTGCAATATGTGATTCATATTTAGAAATTGGCAAATCAGCAATTCAAGTTTCATTGCTTGAATTGCTCGATGCGCCCACTGAAGCGATTACTTCGCTAGATCGCTATGACTTGGTGGCTTTAGATGATATTGAAGCCATCAGTGGAGTTCCACATTGGCAAAAAGCCGTTTTTCACCTGATTAACTATAATAACGAAGAAGGTGGTCAATTGGTCTTTTCATCTCGACTGGCACCAATTGAACTCAAACTTGAACTGCCAGACCTACAGTCTCGATTAACTCAGGCTGTTAGTGTGAAAGTGCCGAATGGTAGCTTATACGCAGACCGTCAAGCGCTCGTTAACTCTGTTTTAGCGCGACGTGGCATCCATATGGATCAACAAATTGTGGATTATTTGTTGGCACATGGGCCGCATCAGGCGTCTATTTTACTTCGCTCTTTAGAACAACTTATTCAGATGTTAAAAGGTGAAAAAGTCAAATTGAGTCATGCCAATTTAAGACAGATTTTTGCCCTAATTGATGAATATCGGTAAGCAATAAAAATTCTTGAGTAATTACTCAAGCTGTGACAAAGTACATAAAAATATTTTAATGTTGCAAGGATTGTGCAACTTAAGAATAAAAAGATAAAAAATATTTAAGGAGATGGATATGCTCAAACAGAGCATAGGCATTGGCATGCTTCTCATGGCAGGTCATGCATTTAGCGCAGAAATTATCGTTACAACTACTGAAGATGTTGTAAAGGATGACAAGGAATGTTCACTTCGTGAAGCCATAGAATATATCAATAATGGTATGCCAGAAGCCGGATATAATGGTTGCGGGGGTAAAGACGCCTATGCCTCAATTTCTCTGAAAAAAAATGAAGTTTATAAACTCACTAAAAAAATTGATATTAAAGCGGAATTGAACCTGAAAACGGTGTATGACACTAACGTCAATGAAGATGTCGTACTCGGTCTCAATAATGCCGTCATTGAAATGACCGGTAAGGATCAAATTTTTAATATTAATGACGGCGAAAAAGAACTAATTGCGATCAATTTTAAAGAAATTTCATTTAATGGATGTAAGCAAGATCAATGCGCTGATAAGGGCGGCATCATTTTTAATAATGAAAAACTCACACTTGAAAATGTAAAGTTTGAAGATGGCTATGCACGACTTGGTGGTGCAATCTACAATGTTGGATTTTCAGAAGATGGCGCAGCTGTAGCCAGCCGTCTATATATACGAACCACGATTTTTCAAAACAACAAAGCGGTAGATGGTGGCGCAATTTACTCAGAAGCACCTGCTTATGAAATCTATACATCTTTATTTAAAAATAATGAAAGCACTTCTGCTCGAGCGATTGTTTACAATCAAAATGGGCTCGCAGACATCAGCAAGTTGGTGTTCAGTAACCCTCAAAATATCATTGCCAATAGTACCTTTTTCAAAAACAAAGGTTTTGCTGTCAACTTACGTGATGGTTTAGCACTCAATAATATTACAGTACTGAAGAACAGTGGTGGTATCGAACTAAATAGTACCTCTGAGCATGCTTATTTAGCCAATAGTGTGGTGATTGGTAATGCGCTCAGTGGTACCGCTCAAGATTGTAAAGTCGTGAACTCAGGAACAGACCAATCTGTTTTTTATAACAACTTAGTGGCTGCGAGTTGTCCTGTTGGACCTGCTGCAAATTTAAATGATGTGTGGTCTGGGACAAGTTTAATCGCGGGTGAAGATGAAGGTAGCTGTAAAACCTTAACAGAAGATCGTAATGCACTTTTCTGTCCATTTACCACAGCAAATAACGCATTTATTGGTTATTTACGTCCTCGTATTTTATTAGATTACGAAACGATTTTCTCAAGCCCGATATTAAATAAGGGCAAGACCACAGCAGATGGCAATGAGCATCATGTGTATTGTGAGTCTTCTGATCAGCGTGGAAAAAATCGTAATTTGGATGATGTTTGGTGTGATCGTGGTGCCATCGAAATTGTGGTTCCTGTGAGCATGCCTCGATTAGGTAAAGACATTCGTACAGGTGAAGTGGCCAAGTTTAATATTTTAGATGCATTAGGTGACAGTGATTTAATTCCAAAAGAAGAATGTACAAAAGTGATGGGTATGGCAAATCCAACGGGTGAGCCATGGCAAGATGGTTGCCCAATAATTGTACAAAGCACCGAATCTAAAGGTAAATTTACACTGAATTTGAATGGTGATTTTGAATACACGCCAAATGGAAATTGGCATGGCGCAGATATTTTTGAATTGCGTGTGGTGACGTCTTCAACCCGTTTTAATACTTCGGCAAAAAATTATTTAGCTGCAGTAGTGCGTATTTTCCAAGAACCAAACAATGAAATGGAAAGTAAGACTGTTAAAACATCGGGTGGTGCTCTAGGCTGGGCGAGTATTTTTGCGCTGCTTGGCTTAGTTGGATTTCGTCGCTTTAAAAAATAGTCTGGATAGAATTAAGGACAGCACATGAAAAATTATAAAAAAGGATTGCTGGCGGTCATGGTCCTTGCGGCTATGTCATCTATGGCAGCGACAAGTAACATCATCAAAGTTACGACCTTTGATGATGAAAATGGAGAAAATCTCAATCAATGTTCTTTACGTGAAGCAATTGAAACTGCGCGTAAAAACAAATCTTTTGGTGGATGTAATGTCGGCAATCCAAATAATGGGCAGACCGATTATATTCAACTTGAAGCAGGTGAATATCTTCTGACCAAAGGTGAGTTAGTTCCGCTCAATCAGATCGTGATTGAGGGGAAAAGTCGCTTTAACTATGATTCAAAAAATTTACTGACGCAGAAATTTCCTGCCTATGAGGATATTAGAACGACGATTAATGCCCAAGGCAAATCGCGTATTTTTAATACTTCACGCTCAGAAGCCAACTTTATCGTCAATAATGTTCGCCTTACTGGCGGTATGGCAGAAGACCGAGGTGGTGCCTTGTATTTAGGGGGAGCATTTACCTTAAATAATGGTGCGATAGAAAACTCTCAAGCCAAAGTTGCTGGCGGTGCAATCTACTCCGTTGCGCATAATATGTCGAAAAAAACATTATTGGTGAGCAGCTTAGTTCAGGGGAACATCGCACCTAAAGGTAGTGTTGTCGCTATGGACTGTATCGGGAACTTAGGGGATACCCAGCCTGAAATTGTGTTCCAGCAAAGCAGTATTATTCAAAATGGTTCATCGACGAGCAATAGTGTGATGGACTTCTGTGGAAATGCCAAGGTTGAACTGACAGCAAATACGATTGCAAAAAACCAAGCAAATCCAAGTACGGGTAGTATTATCCGTGCCATTTCTCAGGGAACGGAACGTTTAAGTGCTTTCTCTAGCTTCGTTTTAACCAGTAATACAATAGTCGAAAATAATGCGGCTAGTACGTATTATTATGATAACAATGGTACAAAGGCTTGGTATTTCAATGTATTGGCCTACAATACTGGTGGAAAATCTTGTCGCTATCTGAATAATGCTGTACCTGATAATAGTCAAAAATTTGTTGCAAGTAATAACGCTTTTGAACTGGCAGCCGCACAGTGTGATTTACCCGAAAGTGTACTGAATAGTACGGAAAGCTTTCTGCAAAACCATGATGTAAGTAGCTATGCTATGGGGACTTTATTAAGCGCCCTACAAACAAAATCTGCTTATAACTTGTATTTACCTTTGTATTACCCGAAAGCAATCGGCAGCGGTTTTGACTTGATCAATCTTGGCTTAGAAGGTTGTAGTGATGCGGATCAACGGGGCATTTTGCGGATCACAGATGGTACTTTACAGTTATCACCTACGCAAAGAAACACATGTGAGATTGGTTCGGTTGAGTTAATGAATTTAACCGCAGCAGATATGGCAGAGATTACCAATGAGTCTTTAACAGCTCTACAAGATAAGTATCAAAATACAATTGATGCATTGAAAAAGGATATCGACGATCCAGATTATGCAGAATATAAAGTTGCCAATCAGGATGATTTAACAAAGTACGAAGCGGTATTAAGTGCATTAAAAAATAACCTTAAATATCGTGCGGTTTATTTTGATCCATTCCCAGCATCATTACCTCAAGAAGAGTCTGTGAATGGTAGTGCTGAAACACGACAAATTACCTTAAATGCTGACAACTATACCGTGACGACTTCACCAATCGGCATTGGTAGTGAAATTACGGTGTCTAGTACAGGCGAAGCAAGTATTGTGGGTAATCCACCACATGACCTGCACTGTGATTGGGATGCTGGAATAAAACAAATCGTTATATATCGCACCAGTGGGGCAACAACAGCACCTACCGAATACGGTTTTTGTAAATATACGCTAAAACAAAAGACAGGGAGTCAGGCGGAATCCTCTGGTGTAGTACGTGTGGCATTTAAAAATATGACCCCAGTGGCCAAAGCTGCCCAATATACGATTAGTCCGTCAAATAATTTGTCTGTTACCGTCAATAATTTATTAGAAAATGCTAATGATGATGGTGATGGTCCAGTTGCATCTATGCCAGCGGGTAAATCGGTATGGCATAAAAATGAAGAAGGCCAAATTATTCCAATTCGTTTTACGAAAATCCCTGCAGGTTTGAACTTTGAAGCTGAGTATAGTGGCAGTTGTCCGGTAAGTTATTTAAAGGAAACTTGTTACGGTGGAAAAATTACCTTCTCAGTAAAAAATGGCTTCAGTCAGTTCGACTATCCTGTTGAATATAGCGTTATTGATAGTGATGGTATTGCCTCAAGTAATGCAATTCTGACCCTTAAGAATACCGCGAAAAACACCAACTCTTCTTCTAGCGGCGGTGGCTCTATGGGAGTATTTGGATTGCTGGCATTGATTGGTTTAGGTGTGTATCGTCAGCGTCGGTTGAGCAAGTAAGACAATAAAAAAGCCTCGATAAGAGGCTTTTTTATGGCTTAGCTAATGTAATGGATTTGATTTTCACAACATACTGTTGTTTTTAATTAGTGAACGACAGCGATAGGCTGTAAATATTTATTGATATACTCATCGCGAATAGCAGGTCGTTCATCAGGACTAGCTTTTTGCATACGTGTCGCGAGTTCTTTACGTTCTAAAGTACTCATTTTTTGCCATGTTTCGCGCATACGCTGCTTTTCACTGTCCGGAAGTTGGGTGAACCAATCCATGCGCTGTTGCAAGCTGACACGTTGATCTGCAGGAATCTCTTTGAGTGCCTGATACTTTTTAATTAAAGTCTGTTGTTCTGCTTCAGATAGCGAATCCCAAGTTTCATTAACTTGAGTATCTGCATCTTTTGAAAAAATCCAAAAGCGATCAAAGCCAGCAAAACTGGTTTGCAAAAAACTAAAAGCACAGAATGCAATTGCTAATTTTTTAGCTGCCATGTGGAACTTTGTCCTCACCCAGAACCATCAACATTTCAAGATCTTCCACCATTTGAGGGGAGAGCTTAGGGGTTGAAATCACCTGATTTTGTGGTTTGTCATCCAGTACAGTCGCATTCGGTAAAATGACAAAACCTGCAATTGCTGCTGCAAGTGCAAAGCCAGACATTTTCCAGAAACCATAACGAGAAGTTTCGCGCTGATGAATATCTTCAAGCACGTTATTCATGACAGTTGCTTTGTCTTTATGGTGCTGTGCGAGTCCATCAAGTTTGGAAGTTACTTGCTTTAAGAAATCATCTTGTTTCATTCGGATGATCCTCCCATATGTGGATTCAAATGTGCCAAAGCGGTACGTAAACCTTGAATGGCACGGTGGTAATGTGTTTTCACACTGCCTTCGGAACAATTCATAATTTCTGCAGTTGTATGCGTATCAAAACCTTCCCAAGCTCGCAACATAAATGCTTGTTGCTGGCGGACTGGAAGTTCTGCGATAGCATCTTGTATTTCCTCTGCAGTGACAGCCTGATCCAGAAAGTCGAAAGGGTTTGGTGTAGATTCATCTACAACATCCTGTATTTCGACATCGTCGTCATCTAGGCTGACTTTTCTAAATAAGGAAAACGGCTGCGAACGACGTGCTTCTTTTCGACGCCAGTCTTGCAGCTTGTTATTTAAAATGGTGTAAAACAGGGGATACCATTCCTCTGTGGACTTTTCAGCATAAGCTTTATGTAAGGAAATAAAGGCTTCTTGCACCAAGTCCATGGCAATGCCATGTTGACCGTGCGTTGCACTTTCCATCATTACTAAAGCACGCCCCGTCACTTCATTCATGAAGTTTTTCAGGCGAGACTCAGCCGTGCTTTTTAAAACACTGCTGTCTTGCGTCTCGGACTTTTTGGGTGCTAAATCCATAGAGATGGAAAATCCTGTCATCGGATACCCACCATTATTTCCATATTCATATACAAATAACGATGGAAATAACGGTTAGGTTGACAAAAAGAATTATTATTTTTTCTAGTGTAGTCTATTTTTTTCAGGCTTAAGCGCTAAATACAATAAAATAACGATTTTACTGACGCTGACGTACCATTTCAAAAAAACAGATCGAGCCAGCAATGGCTACGTTTAGTGATTCTTGACCACCCGGTTGAGGAATCGCTACGGCTTCTGCATGTTGTAATGCATACTCAGAAACACCTTGACCTTCATTGCCTAAAATCCACACACATTGTTTGCGCAAATTTTTGCTATATAGGTTTTCAGACTGATGTGAGCTTGTTGCATACACTGGAATTTTGAATTTCGTCAAAATATCTTCAAGGGCAATATTTTCAAAGGTATTTAATGAAAAATGTGCGCCCATACCTGCGCGTAATACACGCGGTGACCAGAGTGATGCAGAGCCTTTGGTACAAACGACTTGCTCAATACCCGCTGCGGCAGCAGAACGGAGTAGGGTACCTACATTACCAGGGTCTTGAATGTTGTCTAAAATTAAGGTGTCTTCACTGAAGTTAAGCGCTTCACTTGAACTTGGTAAATCCACAATCGCTAAGCAAGCAATAGATGTTCCAAGTGTACTGATATCTTTGTATAAAGATTCACTTAGAATGAACACCGCACCTTGATATTGTTCCGCAATGCGGTCGAAGTCGGCATGATTAATTGCTTGTTCAGTGGTGAAAATCGATTTGATTGGACGTTTTGAGTCTAACCATGACAACACCAAGTGTGTGCCTTCCAAAACAGTTTGACCTTGTTTTTTACGGTAGGCATTTTGTTCGATTAAGCCACGGAGGTGCTTAATTTTCGGGTTGTCTTTTGATTCGAGATAAATCAGAGCCATGAGGGAGATATCCACGAAAGTCAGCAAAAATACTGACTTTCGTTATTAGAAATTAATTATGGTATGAAGTAACTAGGTCAACTTCGTTTTTAGAACCAATAATCACAGGAACACGTTGATGAAGTTCTGTTGGTTGGATGTCTAGAATGCGGACACGGCCTGTTGTAGAAGCACCGCCAGCTTGTTCCATCAACATACTCATTGGGTTTGCTTCGTACATTAAACGTAGACGGCCTGCTTTTTTCGGATCTTTGAAGTCGTATGGATACATGAAGATACCGCTACGGCAAAGAATACGATGAATATCACCCACCATGCATGCGACCCAACGCATATTGAAGTCTTTTTCACGCGGGCCAGTTTTACCTGCAAGAAGTTCGTCGATATAACGTTTTACAGGTTCTTCCCAGTGACGTTGGTTCGATGCATTAATTGCATATTCTTTAGTGTCTGCTGCAACCGCAATCGCATCTTTAGTTAATAAGAATTCTTTGCTTTCTGGATCAAAAGTAAAGAATACTACGCCAGCACCGACAGTTAGAGCCATCATTGTTGATGGGCCATACAGTACATAACCTGCAGCCGCTTGGTTAACACCCGCTTGCATGAAATCTTCAGCTTGCGTTACCGCATTTTTTGCAGGAAGAATTGAGAAAATTGTGCCGACACACATGTTGATATCGATGTTGCTTGAACCATCTAATGGGTCAAATAAGACAAGATAATCGCCATTTTCTTGAGCTGGCGTGAATTCATCTAATTCTTCAGAAGCCAAACCACCAACATGTGGATGAACTTTTAATGCATCGATGAGGTAATCATTTGAAATGACATCAAGTTTCTTTTGTTCTTCACCTTGAACGTTTTCGTGTTGCGCGCTACCCAATACACCAGCCAAAGCACCTTTTTGTAAAAGAAGGTCGATGTCTTTGCATGTATTACCAATTGTTTCAATAACTTGTGCTAATGCAGGAGTAAGATTACCACTTTGTTGTTGTAGAAATTGGGAAAGGGTGAGATTTGACATAACCGGAAAACTCCAAATATTAATTTATCAAAAATGATAAAAATGTGATTGTGCAACATTTTAGATGAGAACGATGGAAAAGAAAAATTAAACTAGACTATTTGTCGTGATTTTACCCTTGCAAGTCCTGAATAACATGCTATGTTGAATCTAATGTATAAATCGAAAGACAGGGAGCACAACAATGACCACACAAAAATTTGATGCGACTCCGACTGCAACTGAGGGATTGAATTTAGACGATATTTCTGCGGATACCGTAAAAGCTGCTTGGAGCAGTTACGAAGCAAAAGCAGAGTATAAAAAGTTCAATAAACATGATCTCATTGAGTCGATGCAAACAGAAAAAGAAAATGCTGAACATCCAGAAGCAGAAGCATAATGATTTGGATTATTAAGCTAATTTTCTAGTTGGTAAAGCTAAGGATCTCGTTTTAAAAGTCGTTTATTTGTATTTTTAATTGGTATTTTCTTAAAGTTCTAAAGCCGCTAACTGAATTTATCCTGAGTTAAAGGGCTAAAATGAGTTAAGGACAGAACGTTGCAAATGAAACGATATAAATTAAATGATACGGGTTAAATCAAAAAAGCACTCATTAATGAGTGCTTTTTTTTAGCTCAGACTTTTTCAAGTCTTATTTAAGTAGCGGAGGAACAGCTTCGTAGTTAATTTCTACGCGGCGGTTTTCTTTCCATGCATTTTCATCATGACCCGCATTGATTGGCATTTCTTTACCATAGCTGACTGCTTCAAGCTGGTTAGGGCTTACACCTGTTGTAATCAGGAAGCTTTCAACAGCTTTGGCACGACGTTCACCAAGTGCCATGTTGTATTCACGAGTACCACGTTCATCGGTGTGACCTGTTAAAGCTACGCGTGAGTTTGCATTAGCAACAAGGAACTGAGCATGAGCTTGAAGGGTTTGTAAGTCTTCATTGCTAAGCTCGGTACTGTCGTAGTCAAAGTGTACTACGCGCTTCGCTAAAAATGCTTTATTCGCTTCAGTTACACCTTTCGATGATGCACCTGCAAGGTTTTGTGCATTGAGTGCTGCATCTTCACTTAAGCCTGAAGTGTTTACAGTGGTTGAGCCATTTGGGTTTTGTCCTGCTTGTACATCTGCTGCAGGTTTACGGCTGGCACAACCAGTCATTACTAATGCTGTAGCTAAAACAGGTAGCGCAATCAGTTTCATTGCTTTCATATTGATCTCCATGACGGTTATTTATGATGTTTCATTAAAAAGTTATTGTTGAATAAATCATGCAGTGTTTATTTCGGTGCCCAAGCTGGCTCACGAACTTCACCTTGTTCACTTGGTAAGTTCATGCGGAAACGACCATCTAAAGACATGATCGAGAGCAAACCACGGTTTGCTTCACGTGTTGCATACACGACCATTTGACCATTTGGTGAGAAGCTTGGGGATTCATCTAAACTAGTTGGCGTTAAAATATTGGTTACACCAGAACCAATGTCTTGAACCGCAACTTTATAGTTACTACCGCTAGGACGATGTACCAAAGCTAATTTTTTACCGTCCGCACTTAACGTACCACGTGCATTGAAAGCGCCACGGAAAGTTAAACGTTTTACACTTTCAGCACTTAAGTTGTAGGTATAAATTTGTGGAGAGCCACCACGGTCAGAGGTAAAAATAAATGATTTACCGTCAGGGGCATAACGTGCTTCTGTATCAATCGCTGTGTCATTGGTCATGCGTTTTAATTGGCGAGTCTGTAAATCCATTTGATAGATTTCAGGATTGCCATGCATTGAAGCGGTAAACAACATCGATTTACCATCAGGTGAGAAGCTTGGTGCACCATTTAGACCACGGAAACTTGCTACTTTTTCACGGTTACCACTTGCTAAGTCTTGGATGTAAATTGCAGGGCGCTTGGTTTCAAAAGAAACATAGGCTAGCTTTTTCGCATCAGGCGTCCACGCAGGGGAAAGGATTGGATCTCGTGAAGTCAAAATCGTACGGGGTTGTTCACCATCTGTATCTGCAATTTGTAGGGTATAGCGCTGATCTGGTGTTGCTGCATTACGCAATACATAGGCAATACGGCCGCTGAAGTCACCTGGAATGCCAGTTAAAGCTTGATAGATCGCATCACTGATCATATGCGCTGCTTGACGGTAACGTGAAGCAGGTACAGTGAGTAGTTCATTTAACAGGTATTGTTTTTTTTCAACATCATACAGTTGGTAGTGAATTTCATAAGAGCCATCAGCCGTTGTTTTTGATGTACCTGTCACGACATAGGGTACGCCCGCAGCTTTCCATGCTTCTGCATTAGGTGAATTTATTGTTGCAGTTGCAGGTAAGTTTTTAGAGGCACTGGTAAATTTACCTGAGCGGTTCAAGTCATTTTCAACCACTGGATAAATATTTGAGTCATTACTAAAAGGCACGATCGCAATTTTAGGTGCTTCTTCAGGAGCTTTAGTGATTTCGAGGTGAAGCTGCGCATGCGTTTGAGTCACTAAAACTGGGCTCAAAGCAGTGAATACGGCTAAGCAAAGAAGATGTTTACGCGTCATTTCCATCATTCGCTAATTACTCTAAAAATGTGAGTTATTGTCTGTATTTGGTTGTGTCACATAATGGCATGATTTTGGATTATTAAAAGCATGAAAATATGACTGAACTGTTATAACACTGTGAAAAATGCAGAGATTTTATTCGAGTTCACTGAAGTTTATCTTAAAATTGGTGCAGACAACATCACATTTTGAATTGGAAATGATAATTCTATATAGTTGAAATTTAATTTTTGAATCAAATGTTTAGAAGAAATAAGTAGCTCTTGATTAGGCTGAGTTAGTAAAACTTATATATATGTCATTTTATGAAAAGTGTCGACCAAATAGAATTTGTTTCATTCAAAAAATCAGTGAATGAACCCATCTAATCAATAAATTTTCCAAAGTTTGCCATATTCAGAAGAAATATAAAAAAATCCCCGCAATCAATGCAGGGATTTATCAAACTTAATTTGAAGATCTAAATGTAGAGGTAAAGCTTTGTGCTTCACGTCTAGCATCAGGGTCGCTTGGCATTGGGTACGGTGCTGCAGCACGAACCGCGGCTTCAATACTGGCTTTCATATCAGGGTCACTAGAGTTCACAATAACTGATCGGACTGAACCACTTTCTGATAATGTCACCCGAGCAGTTGCCGATTTACCCGCAGAGTCAGAAGGTGTGTCCCATGCACGACGGATTTTATTTTCAAAATCTTTCTTTGCAGTAGATGCAATCTTCTTCGCTTCAGCCTTTTTCTGTGCGGCTTCTTCAGCTGCTTTTTTAGCTGATGAAGCTTTGGCTTCTTCGGCTGCACGTTCGCGTGCTTCGGCATCGGCTTTAGCCTTTGCATCTGCCTTGGCTTTTGCATCGGCATCTGCTTTACGTTTTGCAGCTTCTGCATTGGCCTTGGCTTTCGCATCAGCATCTGCTTTACGTTTTGCAGCTTCTGCATTGGCCTTGGCTTTCGCATCAGCATCTGCTTTACGTTTTGCAGCTTCCGCATTGGCCTTAGCTTTGGCATCAGCATCTGCTTTACGTTTTGCAGCTTCCGCATTGGCTTTAGCTTTTGCATCGGCGTCTGCTTTACGTTTTGCAGCTTCTGCATTGGCCTTAGCTTTTGCATCAACATCTGCTTTACGTTTTGCAGCTTCTGCATTGGCCTTGGCTTTCGCATCAGCATCTGCTTTACGTTTTGCAGCATCCGCATTGGCCTTGGCTTTTGCATCTGCATTGGCTTTTGCCGTTGCTGCAGCTTTGGCTTTGTCAGCTTCTGCTTTTCTTAAAGCATCGGCACGGATTTTTTCAGCCTTGGCTTTGGCATCAGCATCTGCTTTACGTTTTGCTGCTTCAGCATTGGCTTTCGCCGTAGCATCTGCGTTTGCTTTTGCCTTGGCCGCATCCGCTTGGGCTTCTTGTTGTGCTTTTAGTTTTGCAGCTTCAGCCGCTTTAGCTTGTTCTTGAGCACGCTTTGCATTGTCCGCAGCTTTTTGTTCAGCAAGTTGTTGTGCTTTTGCCGCAGTGAGTGCCTGTTGAGCAGCAATCTGTGGATCTGCCTTAGGTGGTTCTGCTGGCTTAGGTGGTGCAGCCGTTGGAATCTCGGGTGCTGGTTCAACGCTAGGTTCTGCTGTTTGCGTGATTTGTTCAGCTACATTTTCATGCGCGGTTTCATCAAACTCAGTGACTTCACGTGTTACAGGTTTTAAATCTTCCGGTTTTACCAAAACAGTGGTTATTTTTTTAGGGGGCTCAGGTGGTTTACTCATGCCAAGATAAAGTAAGCCAACCACAGCGACGATATGCACACCTAGTGTGAAACCAATCGCAACGGCTTTTTGTTTAAAAGGCGGCTTGTTGAAATCTTTCATAAATTATTTTAATGGCTCAGTCAGTAAACCTACTTGTGTTAAACCTGCATCTTGAAGGGCAGACATGAGTTTCATGACTTCACCATAAGGACGAGATTCACTGCCGTTAATTAGGACACTCATTTGCTTTTTCTGTTCGTTCGCTTCATTTTGTGAAACGGTTAAAACAGATTTTAGTTCATCGAGTGTGAGTACATCATTTTGATGATTTTTATCTTCGAGTTTGATCGTACCATCCGCCTCAAGTGTAACAATCGCAGGGCGATCTTCCGCTTGCATAGGCGTGCCATTCGCCTGTGGTAAGTCGACTTTGACACCTGTGGTGATCATAGGTGCAGTGACCATGAAAATCACCAATAGAACTAACATGACATCAATATATGGTACGACGTTCATGTCACTTTTTAATGGTTTTTTGATGCGCTCAAAGCGTCCAGAACGTTGAATAGCCATTAGTCATTGTCCTGAGTTGAACCTACAGACTGGCGTTGTAATAACGCAACCATTTCTTCGGCAAAAAGAGCACGATCGTTATAAACGGCTTCACCTTTGGCTGTAAAATGGTTAAATGCTAGTACAGCAGGAATTGCCGCAAAAAGACCAATGGCCGTTGCAATCAATGCCTCTGCAATACCAGGAGCAACCGTAGCAAGGGTGACTTGGTCAACATCTGCTAAACCAATAAAGGCGTTCATAATGCCCCAAACGGTACCGAATAAACCGACATAGGGTGCAACCGAGCCAATACTCGCAAGCGCGCCTAAACCATTTTCTAAATGTCCTTGGTCACGGCTTAAACCCACACGAAGAATACGTTCTGTACCTTCAATTGATTGTTCTGCGCTGGCATTACGTTTTTTAAGTTTGAAAAACTCGCCTAAACCTTGATAGAAAACATCTTCAAGGCCAACACGTTTCGAGTTGAGCTGAGCATTGTTGTATAAAGTATTGAGTTCGGCGCCAGACCAAAATATTTTTTGGAAATGTTCATCGTCAGCCTGCGCTTTTTTATAACTCATGTGTAACTTGGCAATCAGATACCAACTGAATAACGAAGCTAAGAGCAGCAGGAGCATTACCAGTTGTACGACAGGACTTGCTTGTAAGATGAGGTCTGAAACTTTGAGTGTTGATTCTAGTTGAGTTGCCATAGTTACTACATGTGCCAAATAATTTTTTTAATCTTGTTCCAATTCTTTCAGAATCAGTTCACGTATTTCATCAGGAAGGCGACGGGGTTTCATCTCTGCACTGATACATGCCAATTCTACCTCACCTGATGCCAGCATAATATCACCACGATAAATATTTTGTTGCAACACAAATGACGTAGCCTTACACGAAACTACACTTGCTGTAACAGTAATCAGGTCATCCATTAATATAGGGCGTGAATATTTCACATTAATTTTATGAACGACAAAGTTATAATCTTTTTGATGCCAATAATGGTCTACACCTGAAGCGCGTAGCCATTCTGTGCGGGTACGTTCCATAAAGCGAATATGATTTGCATGGTAAACAATGCCACCTGCATCTGTATCTTCAATATATACACGAATGTTGAATTCGAATTTATTCGCCATGAGAGTGTTCCGTCTTTATAAAATCTGAAAAATATTGGTCTGCACTTCAGCAAAGAATTAGAGCATTTAAAAATGGCGATAATTCAATGACTCGTCAAGTGCTTCAATGACGGGCAGTTTAGCACCGTGAGTCATCAGTCCAATGGCACAAGGTTTCAACTCACGTAAATCTTTAACTTTCGTAGTTGTCCTTATTGGTTAAAAAAGAGACTACTTTTAATTTGTTTGTTCATCTAATTTAAATTTTGCATCGACAAAATCCTGTAGATGAGCTGCTAAATATCCCGCAATATGAAAGTGAGTTTCTTCCATTTTCTTATTCTGTTGCTTTGGGAGTAATGCCTTTAAAGATTCATACATATACGTTAAGCAGCAAAAGCCAAGGCCAATAACTAACATAAGTAAAAGTTTATTAGCTAGATCTATCCAGAAAAACACATAAACGAGTATGACTAAAGCAAAGAATGAGAGGCTGAAATAAAATGTATTAATTTTTGCTGGCTTAAAGTTTTCCTTGACCAAAGCTTGTACGTCGTCGTGATAGTACGTCCCAATAAAAATGAGGGCAGAAGTATAGTTGAAGCTCAGGTTTTTTATACGATATGCAGAAGGCGATTGTTTAATAGTTAAGATATTATCTTCACTTACTTCTATGGTTTCTTTGCTAAGAATGTTTTCACATTCGACAGTGATAAAATAATTGTATTCGGTGTGGAATAAGCTTTCAAAATCACTCATTTGTTTAGGGCTAAATGAACTGATGGGTTGTTCTCTGGGAATGTTTTCAATGGCACTGTCTAATGGAAGGTTTTGAATGTATTCGCTATTAATTTTGTTAATTATTCTATTCTCAAGATTTATCATTTTAGTTTGCTGTTTGTAGTGGATTGAATTTATTTAAAAATTTAAATAAACATTCAGGGAGAATTTAACTCCCCGAAGTCGTTCAGTGAATAATCGTCTATTTATCTTTCGGCTCTGGTGGTGTCATACCAAACTGTAAATAAGCCATATTGGTGGCAATACGTCCACGCGCAGTACGCATGACATAGCCTTGCTGAATGAGGTAGGGCTCGATTACATCTTCTAGCGTCCCTGAGTCTTCTGCCATAGCAGCAGCTAGAGCTTCTACACCTGCAGGGCCACCATCAAAACGCTCTAGTAGCATTGATAAATAACGGCGGTCTAGCGTATCTAAACCATCTTTATCGACATTTAGCATGTCCAAAGCACGTTGAGCCATCTCTTGGGTTACTTCACCTGTGCCTTTGACTTGCGCATAATCACGGACCCGGCGTAATAAACGGTTGGCAATACGTGGCGTACCACGTGCACGGCGTGCAACTTCTTGAGCACCTTCGGCGGTCATGGGCACATCCATCAAGTTGGCAGAACGAGTCACAATATGCGTTAAGTCTTTGACAGAATAGAACTCTAAACGTTGTACGATACCGAAACGGTCACGTAAAGGAGAGGTCAGTAGGCCTGCACGAGTCGTCGCTGCAACAAGAGTGAAGGGTGGTAAATCCAGTTTGATCGAACGGGCAGCAGGGCCTTCACCAATCATGATGTCGAGTTGGTAATCCTCCATCGCTGGATAGAGAATTTCCTCGATGACCGGTGAAAGACGATGGATCTCATCAATAAATAAAACATCACCTTCTTCGAGGTTGGTTAGCATTGCAGCTAAGTCACCTGCACGTTCAAGGACGGGGCCTGATGTTGATTTTAAGTTGCCGCCCATTTCACGGGCAATAATATTGGCCAGTGTGGTTTTACCTAAACCCGGTGGGCCAAAAATTAAGGTGTGATCAAGTGCTTCTTCACGGCCACGTGCAGCACCGATAAAGATTTCCATTTGTTCACGGACGACAGGCTGCCCGATGTAGTCATCAAGGGATGTTGGGCGAATGGCACGGTCGAAGTGGTCTTCGGGTTTTTCTGAACCACTGATAAGACGGTCTTGCATAATTATTTAACTAATCTCTATATCGTTGTGGAAGAATCACAGCCTCAAAAAGCGATTGAACTTTAAATGCCATTGTATAGGCGATTCTCACTTTTGACTGGGCAAAAGTGACAAAACCCATTTGTTAAACTGATGCTACGTCCTTGTAGCACAGTTTAACGGCGACATCCTTGTCGCCTGCGTGATTCACATACTGTCTATAGCTCTAAAAGGCAAAGGATACAGTGCTCATTAGAAACTAAAATTATTTATTCATCGACTTTAATGCAGCACGGATAATGTCGCTGGCTTCAGTATAATCAGCTTTGACGGCATTAATCAGTTTTTGTGCTTCAGCAGGTTTATAACCTAAAGACTGTAAGGCCGCTTCAGCTTCGGCTACGGCAGAGTTGCCCGTAAATTGAATTTGTTCAACAGTTGAATTCGTTGGTGCAGTGCCTGAAGCCATGGCTTTAAAGCGATCACGTAACTCAATCATGAGGCGTTCAGCGGTCTTTTTGCCTACACCCGGAACTTTGACTAAAGTGTTTACATCTTCATGTTCAACCGTGTGAATCAGCATTTCAACACTTAATGTTGATAAAATGCCCAGTGCCATTTTTGGCCCAACACCATTTACTTTAAGTAAAGTACGGAAAATTAATTTTTCTTGTGGGTTACTAAAACCATAAAGCAGTTGTGCATCTTCACGAACAGCCAGATGTGTCCACAGGGTAATTTTTTGACCTTTTTGTAGTTGGCAAAATGTAGAAAGTGGGGTGTCAATCTCATAGCCCACACCATTTACATTGAGTAATACTGTTGGTGCTTCCAATGCCAGCACTTCGCCAATTAAACATCCGATCATGTCATTTATTCACTTTATTTCAGTTTAGTCTGAGCTATTTGCTCAATTTCAATTTGTTGTGAGATTAGCTTGAAGGCCAGCGAATTACTAGCCTTCACATTTTTTCAGCTTTAAAAGAAACCAACTTTATTGCCTTGAAGTTCTTGTGCAAGGTTATAAGCCTGATGGTCTGAAAACTTAGAGATGATATCGAGTACTTGCATAATATTGTCATAATGCGACATACCAAAATGTGCTCCTGAACGATGTAAAATAGACATCAATCGTTGCTCTTTAAAGCTCAAAGTTTTATTGGGCGTGGTCAGTGGAATAAAGGCATCCAAAATATTTTGCAAACTTTGGTGTGCAATGATTTCCAAACCTGCCTTATGCGGATGTTCAAAGATTTTATCACGAGCCAGTTCTTTAGCACGGTTAATCCCGATTTCAATATCTTCACTGCAATATTGCAATAAACTGCCTTTAAGTTGGCCAGACAAAATTTCATTATGATGACGTGCAAAAGCTGTCGTTACTTCTTCAACCAAACGCTTCATCACACGGCCACGCAAAGCGGCAATTTTCTGCTGCCAAGTGGTATCGGTCATCGCTAATTCGGCAGGTATGCCATAGTCACCGACCAAATCAAGGAAAATTGGCTCAACTTCCTTATAGTTCAACATGTTGAGGATAATGCCATCTTCAAGATCAATTAAGGCATAACAAATGTCATCTGCGGCTTCAAGCAAATAGGTCAATGGATGACGGCAATAGTGATATTCGCCCAGTTGAATTAAACCCAATTGTTCTGCAATTTGCTGCAAGATTTCTTTTTCTGCTTGATAACAACCAAACTTTGCACGTTGACTCGCAGGTTTATTGCCTTGCGATGCAATGGTTTTTGAAAGCCACGGGTATTTTAAATATGCACCTAAAGTTGCATAGGTTAAACGCATACCACCATCATTCGGGTGATAGTCAATTTTAGTCAGTAAACGTAAGCCTTGTGCATTACCTTCAAACTGACGCACATCGGCTTCTTCTTCAGGGCTTAAGTCCTGTAAAAAGTTGGTATGTGATGCATCATCAAACCATTCTCGAATGGCATATTCGCCTGCATGGCCAAAAGGCGGGTTGCCAATATCATGTGCTAAACAAGCGGCTTGAATAATCGCACCAACATCGGCAGGTGAAATCCACATCGGGAGTTCATCTTTAATTTTTTCCGCTGCCAACATCCCCAATGAACGTCCAATACAAGACACTTCTAAAGAGTGCGTCAGGCGAGTATGAATGCCATCATGTTGGGTGAGGGGATGGACTTGGGTCTTGCGGTTTAATTGTCGAAAGCTTTGCGAAAAAATAATGCGGTCGTAGTCTTTGTGGAAGGGGCTACGTGCCTGTTCAGAACTGTGTTTATTGCTACCAATACGAACTGTAGAAAGAAGTTCAAGCCAACGCATTTGAGTCATTTATCATTATTCAATTATTACTTGAATTGAATAATGCCAAACTTAGCAGAAAAGCACTAGTGTGGGGCGACACAACTTGTCTTAAAAGATGTATGAGTGATTTGCCTTAATGAAATGCAAAACAAAACAGAAATTTAAAAAAGGGCTGTTAGTATAGATGGGCAAATTTTACCTTTTATCCCATTTTTTAATTTTCAATGAGAATAATTTAAATGTATAGAAAACAATTTCTTCCTACATTGACTGCACTAAGTTTGGGCGTGACATTTTTTTTGTCAGGCTGTACAAGTTTCAATACAGAAAAAAATATAACGAAAGTGCATCCAAACCAAAATGTTGCTGCATCAGAAAATAGCATGATGCATCATTTACAAACATTTGAAGAAATTGCGGAACAAAATGGTGGCAATCGTGCAGTAGGTACAGCAGGTGGATTGGCTTCTGCACAATATATTCTTGAACAAGCCAAGAAAGCAGGCTTGCACGCGCAAATGTTGCCATTTGAAAATCGAGAAAAGACCGTTGGGCAAAATATTGTGATTGAGATTGAAGGGCAATCCAAAGATACCGCTGTGATTGTCGGCGCACACTATGATTCGGTGAAAATGGGGCCTGGGATTAATGATAATGCTTCAGGCGTTGCAGTATTGTTAGCATTATTACAAGACTATGCGAAGCAAAAGGTAAAACCTAAACACACACTATATCTTGCTTTTTGGGATTCGGAAGAGGTTGGTATTGCAGGTTCACAAGTTTTTGTGAAATCACTCAGTGAGAAACAGCTTCAAGGCATTCAAGCCTATATCAATGTTGATATGGTGGGAACAAAGAATCCGAATATCATGATTGCCGATGGAGACCATTCATCAATTGGAGAAATGGCGGCACAGTTTAAAGCCAATGGACTTGCACAAAGTGATTATCAGCCAATTTTAGACAGCATGAGCCAATTACCTAAGCACCCGCAGGATGCTGCATTAGAACAAAGTATGCGTCAATATTTTAAAACCAATAATATGCAGATTAAAGATGATGTAACGACTTTAACAGCAAGCGATACTTTGCCATTTTTAGGGAAAGTTCCCGTTACTTCACTAATTTTATTTAATGAGCAAATGAAAGGTGATGAACTCGAATTTGCACCGTGCTACCACAAGGCTTGCGATACGATTGATGGTGTAGATGTAAACTCACTGAACTTAGTCCTTAATGTAATTCAACATCTATTGTCAGATTTGAATAAATAAAATGTTTCAATTTCAAATGTGAATTGATTTTAGTCTTTTATAAATTTCAGGTTTAAATCTCACACATTTAGACCTGAAATTCATTTTCAAATATGGTTTTAAAGCTTGATTAAAAAGTGAGTTGTTGTTGAAAAATAAAACATTTTTCTAGTTTGAATATTATTCTTAGGATGAAATGAAAAAATCAGATAATTTTGTGTTAATCTGTGCGACTAAATTCAATTTTATTATTTAAAAATAAAAGTATTATTGCCTAAACTTCCCGATATAAGCACTACAATTTCACTTTCACATCTAGCTGATTTAACTAATACACAGTAGAATATGCGCTCTCTCAAGTCACATTGTGGCATGGTCTTTTCGATCATCCCGTGGAGCCAAAATCAGCATGTTTATCGTTGCCGGTGCACCTGCACATTCTTCATTTAAGAAAACTCAACTATTATCACGTTTAACGTCAATTAGTTCTGTTCAATCAATTGAAAGTCAATGGGTTTACCTTTTTGACCAAGCGCTCAACGAGCAACAACAGCAATCCGCTTTACAGCTTCTCAACGATGGTCAATCTTTTGAATTGCACCAAGCAGCAAGTGACGAAGTCCAAATTTTAGTGACGCCACGTGTTGGAACCATCTCTCCGTGGTCGTCTAAGGCAACAGACATTTTTGCCAACTGTAATACACCGGTTCATCGCCTTGAACGCGGTGTTTTATTTACTTTGAAGGGTGTAAATGCTGTTTCTGATGAAGTAAAACTAGCATTACATGATCGCATGACAGAAAGCGTTTTCAATGCTATTGAAGATGCTGCGGCACTTTTCTCTGAAACTGAACCAAAGCCTTTAAACTCAATTGATATTTTGGGTCAAGGTAAAGAAGCGTTGGTGAAAGCTAACTCTGAATTTGGTTTTGCGCTTTCTGATGAAGAAATCGATTATTTAACCGATGCTTTCACAAAAATGGGTCGCAACCCGCATGACATCGAATTGATGATGTTTGCCCAAGCGAACTCAGAGCATTGCCGTCATAAAATCTTTGGTTCTGAATGGACAATTGATGGTGAAGTTCAACCATTGTCATTGTTCCAAATGATTAAAAACACCTATAAAGAATCACCTACAGATGTATTGTCGGCATATAAAGACAACGCTTCTGTAATAGTTGGTTTTGACACACAGCGTTTTTATCCGAAAAAAGACGAAGAAACCGGTCATCACGTTTATAAATACAAGAGCCAAGCCGCGCACATCCTGATGAAAGTGGAAACCCACAACCATCCAACAGCGATTGCGCCATTTGCAGGCGCTGCGACAGGTTCAGGCGGTGAAATCCGTGATGAAGGCGCAACAGGCCGTGGCGGTAAGCCAAAAGCAGGTTTAACAGGTTTCACTGTTTCTAACTTGAACATTCCGGGCTTTGAACAGCCTTGGGAAGAGAACTACGGCAAACCATCTCGTATGGCATCTCCACTTCAAATTATGATTGAAGGCCCATTGGGCGGTGCAGCGTTTAACAACGAATTCGGCCGTCCTGCGTTAAACGGTTACTTCCGTACATTTGAACAAAATGTAAATGGTGATGTAAAAGGCTTCCATAAGCCAATTATGATTGCCGGTGGTTACGGTAACATCCGTCCTGATCATGTAGAAAAAGATGCGATTCAACCAGGCGATTTACTGATCGTACTAGGTGGTCCTGCAATGCTGATTGGTTTAGGCGGCGGTGCAGCGTCTTCTGTAGACAGCGGTAAGTTGGGTGAAAACCTAGATTTCGCTTCTGTACAACGTGAAAACCCAGAAATGGAACGCCGTTGCCAAGAAGTGATTGATGCGTGCTGGCGCATGGAAGATCATAACCCAATCGTGTCTGTACATGACGTAGGCGCGGGCGGTATCTCAAACGCAATGCCTGAACTTGTGAACGATCACGAGTTAGGTGCGGTACTTGATCTGCGTAAAATTCCATCGCTTGAAAAAGGCATGTCTCCAATGGAGATTTGGTCGAATGAAGCGCAAGAACGTTATGTATTGGCCATCCGCCCAAGCTCATTAGAATTATTTGAATTACTGTGTGCACGTGAGCGTTGTCCGTTTGCGGTATTGGGTGAAGCGACTGAAGCGCGCCATTTAACCGTTGAAGATCCATTGTTTGAAAACAAAGCTGTGGATATGCCAATGCAAGTGATGCTTGGCGGTACACCACGCATGAGCCGTTCATACGAAACCATTGAACGTAAAGGCGATGACTTCACTGCTGAAACAGTAACAGATTTGAAAGATGCGATTTACCGCGTTCTTAAGAATCCAACTGTTGCATCTAAATCGTTCCTCATCACCATTGGTGACCGTTCGATTACAGGTATGGTTGCACGTGATCAGTTCGTCGGTAAGTGGCAAGTGCCTGTAGCGGATGCTGCAGTAACAACGACTAGCCTTGTTGGTTATACAGGTGAAGCGATGGCAATGGGTGAGCGTCCACCAGTTGCGTTGTTGAATCCTGCTGCTTCTGCACGTTTATCTGTAGCAGAATCAATTTCAAACATCATGTCTGCAAAAATCGACCAGATCAGTGACATTAAATTGTCTGCAAACTGGATGGCTGCAGCAGGTCAACCGGGTGAAGACCAAGCGCTATTCGAAGGCGTTAAAGCCATTGGTATGGAAATGTGTCCTGCACTAGGTATCGCAATTCCTGTAGGTAAAGACTCATTGTCTATGCGTACAACTTGGAATGATGACGGTGTTGATAAATCTGTAACATCTCCTATGACAGGCGTGATCACTGCATTTGCACCTGTGACTGATGTTCGCAAAACACTTACACCTGAACTTAAAAATATCGAGTCTGTACTGGTACGTATTGATTTGTCTAAAGGTCAGTTCCGTCTAGGCGGTTCGATCCTTGCTCAGGTTTATAAAGCAATTGGTTCTGTAACACCTGATGTAGACAGCTTCGATGACTTCAAAGCATTCTTTGCATTGGTTCAAGACTGGAACAGCCGCGGTCTAATCAAGGCTTACCATGACATCGGTGATGGCGGTCTGCTGGCAACTGTTGCAGAAATGATGTTTGCTTCACGCCTAGGTGTAGCACTTGAAGATCAATCTACTGCAAGCTTGTTTGCAGAAGAAATTGGTGCAGTGCTTCAAATCAGCAAAGCGGATTGGGCTGCATTAGAAACTGAAGTCGCTGCATCATCAATTGAAGATGCAATTGCAGTAGTAGGTACTGTAAATGATACAGATACTTTAATTGTAAATGGTTTGAGCTTAGACCGTGCTGAATTACAGCAAGCATGGACTGAAGTGTCTCATCAAATCCAACGTCTGCGTGACAACGTAGAAACTGCGGATCAAGAATATGCATTAATCGCGGACAAATCACATGCAGGTTTAATTGCAAAACCAACATTTGATTTGAACGAGCCAATCGAAGCACCGTACATCAATGAACGCCGTCCAAACATGGTGATTCTGCGTGAACAAGGTGTCAATGGTCATGTAGAAATGGCTGCTGCATTTGATAAAGTTGGCTTCAACACTGTAGACGTACACATGAGCGACTTGCTTGCTGGCCGTATCAGTCTTGATGACTTTGAAGGTTTAGTCGCATGTGGCGGTTTCTCTTACGGTGACGTATTGGGCGCAGGCGGCGGTTGGGCTAAATCTGTATTGTTCAATCCTAAACTTCGTGACCAATTTGAGAAATTCTTCAACCGTGATGAAACTTTCTCTCTAGGTATTTGTAACGGCTGTCAAATGTTGTCTCAGCTTGCACCATTAATTCCGGGTGCAGAAGCTTGGCCTCGTTTCCACCGCAATACATCTGAGATGTTTGAAGCACGTGCTGTAAACGTACGCGTTGAAAAATCAAACTCTGTATTGTTAGAAGGTATGGAAGGTTCGATTCTTCCAATCGCTGTTGCACATGGTGAAGGCCGTGTAGTTGCTAGCGCGGAAAACATTGCAGCATTGAATGCTGGCGATCAAGTGATCTTGCGTTATGTAGACAGCCAAGGCAACCCAACGCAGCATTACCCAATGAACCCGAATGGTTCGCCAGAAGCAATTTCAGGTGTAACATCTAAAGACGGTCGTGCAACGATTATGATGCCGCACCCTGAACGTAACTTCCGTGCGATTCAGCATTCTTGGAAACCAGAAGATTGGGATCAAGACGGTGCTTGGTTACGTATGTTCCGTAATGCACGTAAATTTATTGGTTAATCTTAGATAGATGAATAATAGAAAAGAGCTGCCTTCGGGTGGCTTTTTTATGGTTAAAATTTACCAAAAGATATATTAATTATTGTGAATGCTTGTTTTTACACATATAATCGCTTTCGATTTTTAACCACCTGCGGGTGGTTTTTTGTTGGTTTTAAATTTTTATTTCTCCCACTGAACTTGGTTTAGATTTTGCTTTTATATTTGTGGAAACATGCTAGTGTGTAATTTATGCACAATAACTAAGCAAGATAAAAGACAGCAAGATAAAAGAAAGATGGATAACTAAACGAGTTCAGTATCAACACTCATGATGAGGTGATGACATGATTAAAACAGCAGAATATTCGGCAGTGGATAAATCTGCGCTGCGTAAAAAGGGCTGGAAGCTTTTTGGTGCAGTGGTGTGTTTGCAGTTGGTGTTTTTAGTTTTGGGTTATGCGTTGCAGATGTAATATTTGAAATATAGAAACCGCCGTGAGGCGGTTTTTTATGTAAACTAATGCATAATTAAAAAACTGCAAAAATTAATAATGAGCTTTAAACAATTTGTATTATTAAAAGATATAAAAATATTTTTACTTTTAGGCTTTATGTTTCCGTCAACATTGTTAAGTGGG
The DNA here is from genome assembly GCF_013420275.1 of Acinetobacter sp. YH01020. Taxonomy (NCBI): domain Bacteria; kingdom Pseudomonadati; phylum Pseudomonadota; class Gammaproteobacteria; order Moraxellales; family Moraxellaceae; genus Acinetobacter; species Acinetobacter sp. YH01020. The sequence goes on along the minus strand of NZ_VOYN01000027.1, from coordinate 178 downwards.
TGCTTTCCTATTTTAAAAACGAAGCATCCGAAAATTAATATAACTGTTATCAATAGACTTCCTTCATAAATCATTTTTCAATCAATTTAATTGTTTATCTTTCACCCAATCTAAATTGTATATGCCAGCAAGTAAATTAAACCGCAGGTTTAATCGTTTACGACGATTTCTATATACA
>NZ_VOYN01000026.1:0-47987 GCF_013420275.1 Acinetobacter sp. YH01020 | reverse complement strand
AGCAAGTAACTTGGACCAGTGTTGATCATTTAGCATTGTTCGAGGCATAGCGAGTGTAAAATTGGGTTTGGCGATTTAATTTTACTATCTCGCTATTTTTTTAATCAACAAATGTCAACAGACCCTAATCGAATGGCATTAATTTTTAGGATATGACAGGGCTTTTTATTCAACACATTATAGGTGTGATACGACTTCCCTGTTTTGATGGAATGCACATCCACCCATGCACCCAAAATCTCCACACGATCCCCTGATTTTAAACGGCGAATACGATTTGTAACGTCTTCGGATTGAGCAATCACACTGACATTTTGCAATTCAGACTTGAGCTGTTCAACTTGTGTCGAGGGTACATTTTTCGCTTGTACGCTAAAACATCGGTTCTGCTGCGACCATTCAAGATGATATTTTAAAGACTGGAAATCATTTGCGCCTGAACTCAGTAGCAGATCAATATTGCTGACATAGGCCAAGTCTTGAAAGCCACCCACCACGGTCGGTGCTGCCGGATGTAAAGTACGACTACTCGCACTGTAGTAGCGTTTATCCAACAGCAAATATTCACCGGAAAATGCCTGAGTCGGTGTGACCTGAAAATTTTTCAGCACACCAGTTTGCTCTAAATGTGGAATGGCACGAAAATATTCAGACCATATCCACAGCATGAGCGCAAAAACGGCTGCAGTCGCTAAGAGTTTTTCCATGTGGATATTCTGTCCTTATTACTTTTCGACGGTTCTGAGCCTGAATCAAGCGAGCTTAAATATGCTCAAAATCAATTCGGATGGTTTCAAAACGCACTCGCCCTTCAGCAATGGCTTGAGCAATCGCTTGTTGCCCTTTGGTCAAACGTGCCCCACCACTTTTAATATCAATCAGCACCACTTCAATGTCTTCAGCGAGTCCATCACCATCACGAAAATCAGTGTAACCATCAAAAACCACATAATCGATCGGGTCACCGAGAAACTTTGCATCGCTAGGTAAATACTGAAATTCAGGCATGATCGGCGCCATTTGTTCAGCCATTTTGCCTTTTAAAACAGCACGACTGGTATTTACACTGCGTTTTTGTGCATGGGCCAATGCCTGCTGATGTTCCAATTCTAGTTCTGCAATATATTGCTCGTATTCTGCCTTAATCCTTCCATTGCGACTGCCACTTAATATTAAGGTGGTCAGTACAATCCCAATACACGCGCCAATGAGCATGGCCATCCAGACAGACATTTAAAATTCCTAATCTTTTTAATATATTACAGCGAAACGTATAGAAAAAACTTAGACTTTGGTTCTTTGTCATATTCCCCGCATTAAACAATGATATGCTAGGGATGAGCAGAATAAAATCTATTTAGGTCGATGAAAACGATATTAATTGCCAATCAAAAAGGTGGTTGTGGCAAAACCATCACAGCAATCAGTTTAGCCTCTGCACTTGCGCAAAAAGGTTATAAAGTGGCCTTGGCAGATGCTGACAATCAAAAGTCTGCACGTCAATGGCTCAAACAGCGCCCAGAGACTGCCGCCCCAATTCAGAGCCTAGATTGGCGTCATGAAAAGTCGATTGGTGATGTACCAAAAGGGATTGAATATCTAATTATCGATGCACCGGGTGCGTTATCGGGTGAACATGCAGATCAGTTGGTCAGTGAAGCCCATGCCATCATTACCCCGCTACAACCATCTTTCTTTGACATCGACTCGACCCGTCGTTTTTTAAAGCATTTGCAAGAAATTAAACGGATTCGTAAAGGTAAAGTCCAAATCTTATTGCTTGCCAATCGTGTAAAACACAATTCTGCTCATTCCAAAGAAATTCAAGATTTTTTCAATAAAGTTGAACAACAGCCCGTTGCTTGGATTTCTGAACGTACCGCTTATGGTCAACTTGCCATGCAAGGTCTTTCAGTTTTTGACAAAACGCAAAAATTGTACCTCGGTATGCAACAACAATGGCAACCTGTGCTCAATGCCATTATTGAAGACGAAGCCGAGTGGTTTTAACCCATCATTCCACATTTCGCTGATATAAAGGCCAATCTTGCAAGGATCTAGCCTGAAAGATATTCACCATAAGTTAACAAGCTCTCGTTTTCGGGAGCTTTTTTTTCGGTTAAGATTGAACACAACATGATGAAAAAATCAGAGCACGCATTGCCAACGTTCGCACCTACATTACAAAAAGTCTTATTGTTCGGATTATTTTTTATCCTGATTTTTTTGAGCTTTAGCGTACTCAAATACTTTATTGTGCCCGTCGTTTGGGCTGCGATTATTGCTTATATGACATGGCCGCTGTATCAATCAGTACATCGTTTTTGTGGCAATCGTGCAAATCTAAGTGCGGCGCTGATGATCTTACTGGTGGTACTCGTGGTGGGTCTGCCGGTGATTTTTGCAATCTTCTTGTTACAACATGAAGGCCGTAACTTGTATTTTGAATTACAAAAGCAAGTTTTCTCTGGTCATGTCAATGTGCCTGATTTTATTCGCCAACTGCCGTTTATTGGTAAAGAAGTCAGTCGTACCCTGCATGAACTGAACAATGACCCGAACAGTATTATTCAATCGGTACAAATTTGGATTCAGGGGCATTTGAACTACGGTAAAGTTCTGGTCGGCGAAGTCAGTAAAAATATCTTTAAGCTGTGTTTTGCCGTGATGTCTTTATTTTTCTTCTATCGTGATGGTCAAACCATTTTAAGTCAGGTCAGTAAAGCCCTCGAAATGGTGATCGGGCCACGTATTCATCATTATCTTGCCACTATTTCGGATACTACACGTGCCGTAGTGTATGGCATCGGTCTTACCGCCATTGCCCAAGCTTTACTTGCCGGTGTTAGCTATTTTGTCGCCGATGTGCCTAACCCAATGTTATTAACCATCATTACCTTCATGTTGGCACTGATTCCTTTTGGCCCACCGATTTCATATACCGCTGTATCGTTGTGGTTATTTTCACAAGGTCAAACCATTGAAGCCATTGGCGTCATGGCTTGGGGTGTTTGTGTGGTGAGTACAGCCGATAACGTGATTCGTCCTTTAGTGATTTCAGGGGCAACGCAGATTCCATTCTTATTAATCATGTTTGGTGTTTTGGGTGGGATCGCCAGTTTCGGTCTTGTTGGTTTATTTATCGGGCCAGTGATCTTGGCTGTATTGTTAGCCATTTGGCGTGAATGGTTGCATGAAACCCAAATTGAAGCCGTCATGATGCCCAAAGCAACGTTGGCACATAACTTAGACAATATAGATGATAAGCCTGAACAACCTTAATTCAGGCTTGAATTCATTAAACAAATATTACAATCAAATACTTAAATTATCTGTCATCCTGTATTCGCATCTGTTTCAATGGTTGAGACTCCATAAAAACAGACAGGATGCCAAACATGTCTTCACTATTTAAATTCGGTGCGCTTGCTGCGGTCAGTGCCCTGATGTTTACAGGCTGTGCGAGTACCTCGACTTCAACAGGTCTGAATGCAAAAACCGTGACGGTCAATGCCGTGACTGCTCAAGGTATTGGTCAAAGCATCGGTCAAATTAACTTGGTTGATAGCCCTGCTGGCTTGGTTATTCATACCAATTTAACCCAGCTTCCTCCGGGTCCACACGGTTTCCATATTCATGAAAAAGGTTCTTGTGCCCCAGCTGAAAAAGATGGAAAAGTGGGTGCTGCACTCGCTGCGGGTGGTCACTTTAACCCTAAAGCTGCACCTCACCACGGTACACCGTTAACCGGTCACATGGGTGACTTACCGATCCTTCAAGTTCAAACGGATGGCACAGCAAAAGTGAATTTAATTGCACCACGCTTGAAATTGGCGGATGTACAAGGCTTAGCCATCATGGTCCATGCCGGTGGTGATAATTACTCTGACGACCCTAAACCTCTAGGCGGTGGCGGTGACCGTATTGCCTGTGGTGTGATTCAATAATCAACTTTGCATATAGATTTGAACAAGCGGACTTTAAGTCCGCTTTTCTCTTACCTAAAATAAGCAGTTTATTGAAAAAATTCAGTCTACTTTCCAAAATATCCTCAGCATGTCATTGTCCACAAAAACACACTACCGAAATAGATATTGCTCAAACGCTAATTATGAAAAGCCGAAACTCAATAATGGCTTTAGCATATATTGAATTAAACCAAGCCCATCACTCAGAATTAATTTATTAAAATACATCAACTTAAGGATTTTATCTGTTTAATAAATATTAGGTTTGGCCCATTATTTCAGGTACACTCAAGGCTTAAATGACTTTGAATGTAAACTGTACATGAATATCAAGACCTTACGTATTGTGGGCCTATTAGAAGGCATTTCATTTCTATTATTATTGTTTATTGCTATGCCCATGAAATACCTGATGGACAATCCAATTTTGGTGAAATACGTCGGCATGGGTCATGGTGTGCTCTTTATTGCATTCTTGGCGGTGCTGTTTGTGGTCTGTGAAAAACAAAAATGGTCCCTTAGTGTGTTTTTAATGGGCCTGATTGCTTCTATTTTGCCTTTTGGTCCTTTTATTTTTGATCGTAAATTAAAGCAGTCTGAACAACTTACTACACAAAATTAATCGTACAATTTAAAAAGCCCAACCACTTGATCAAACACATTGTCGGGCTTTTTTTATCGCTGATTTATGGGTAGATAATAGCGAACTACCGTTTAGCCTACTTTTAAAACTCACCCCTAGCTTTACGCTGCTGCATAATCTTTTTAACAAAAAACCGTGGGAAACTAAACCACAGTAAAATTAAGCCAACGCCGGTCAAGCTATACGCCCATAAGCCAAAGCCTTCATACAGCACCCGCACCAACTCGATCACCGCGAAGAATGAAATCATCATTAAAACTGAAACGGCTGCTGCCACAGTGCCCTTCGATACCTCAGATGACATCAAGGCAAAACGGTATAATACGGAGAAACTAATGCCTTCACCAAAACTGACCAAAGTCATTCCTATAATCAGTAACGTTAAAAAATAAGTCGGTGTGAACATGCCAAGCACTACCAAGCCTGTTCCCAACAGCATCAACGGTAAACCAATCATGACCGATTGACCTAAAGGCAATTTGTCGATAATTTTAATCAACACCAAGTTCCCAATAATCAAACCGCCCAATACGGGGAATTGTGCCAAACCATATTGCATGCTACTGAGCCCTAATTCCTCCACCAAGATCACTGGTGACAGTGCAATCCAGAGCATCAATGGCATTGCCACCATCGGCAGTCCAAAAGTCAGGGCCAAAAAGCGTTTATTTTTCAATACCTGTTTAAAGTCATCAAAAATATAACCAATCGGCTGTTTCGGAATACTGATCTGCTGCGTCGGCATTTTGGCTTTTAAACCAAACCCACTCAGAAAGGACAGAAAAGCAATGCCAATAAAACCCCAATGCCATGACACATGATCAATCATAAAGGCACCAAGTACTGGCCCCATCAAGGGTGCAAGTAAGGAAATATTGGCCATCAATGCCATGACTTTAATGGCGTCACGCTCTTCAAAAGTTTCCTGAATGGCGGCATAGCCCACAGCAGAAATTACGGATAATCCAAAGCCTTGTAAAAAGCGCAGGGTTAAAAAGCTTTCAATAGTGTCGGTCAGTAAAATCGCCAAACAACACAGTGTGAAAAAAGCCACACCACCGAGCAGTACGACTTTACGGCCGAGGCGGTCAGACAAAGGCCCTAAAATAGCCGCGACACACGCGCCACCAAGTAAATAAAACGACATGGAAGAAGGTGCCCACGCACTACTCACCCCAAATTCTTGGGTAATGGCAAGCATAGCTGGCTGGACTAAATCGTTACCGATATAGACTGAAAATTCAAATAACACCAATGCCAAAGGAAACATCAACGTGGCACGGCTTAACTTTGCAGTATGTACGTTTTGCATTGTTATCTACATATAAAAATGTGTCGGAATCAGGCATAGTCTATATTCGTGGAAAGACGCGTCAGCTCAATGACAAACACTGTAAAATATTAAAATATAAAATTTGGAGAGTGCAGGAAATTTGCAAGGTTTGCGCCGTATTCACAAGACGCCAATAAGAAATTCATCAGAACTTAAACAGCAGATCGTACGTACCGAGTAAGTTCATCTAGTTTAGCAGCGTTTTCTCTAACTGTATGTGTATTTTTTGGCTTTATTCAGCATCAGGTGTTTTGGCTAGTGCACACAGAAAACGATTCTGCTTCAAATCCACGATGTGGGTGTTCAAGCACACCTTTTTTCAGTTGGGTTGGTTTCAGAAACCTAATCCCTAAATGGTCGAACAATAAAAAAGGCGACACGGTATTGCCCAATTCATAATGGGAAAAATACGGAGGTGACAGGGGCAAAATCCCCCACGGGTGAACCTGAGTCATTGACGTGGATGAAAATTAAGATACACGGAAACTCATTCGCAACTGTCCGAGTCAGGACACACTTCAACATGTAACGTTTCTGCGACCTACTCAATAGAAGAAGGTATTTGACGAGTTTTGCGGTAAGGAGGTTGCTCCGCAAGTTGGTTTCCTTACGAAGCACACTTCTCATTTTACCGAAACAAAAGTAGATACCAGCTCCAATCATCGAATTTTAAATGAAAGGACCTCGCCATACTGAATATTTTATAAAAAATTTAGACCGTATCTTTTTACAGTTTAAGGACACTTCGTCGCTTGGAAAGTCTTGGTATTTTTACCACGTTGGCACTGATATTCCTTCTGCGTATTTACGCGATTCCACTCCCCATCCACAAATCTAAAACTATAAATGGTACGAATCGATTTCACTGAATCATCCATCAAACCCGTTTCAGTCACTTTCACCTGTCCTGCATTTGGTGATTCCACACGGTTAAAGTACTGACGAATTTCCACAGTCGACAGCTCTTTACTCAAATCGGGACGTTCTTTTAACACCTGATCGAGTGGTGTAGCAGAAGAACCCACTTTAGACACAATTTTCTGCGTTGTCGCACAACCCGCTAACATCCCCACACACAATGCAGAAACAACCATTAAACGATTCATAAGCCCAACTCAAAATTATGATTTACCACATTATCATGCAGATTTTTTACAGAAAACACTATTTAAGCAATTTGACATCCTCACCTCCCTTAAACGGAGGTGATTCCTACAGCTAGACGCTTATGCCCAAGCGCAAGAATGTTCTTTGCAGCATTAATGTCCCGATCATTTAGACTGAGACATTTTTTATTACTGCACTGCCATTCTCTTATTCGCAAATCTATCCTACCTGTCGGACTACTTGCGGTGATCTCACCGCAGCACGAACAGATTTGGGAGGTGAAACTCTCATTGACTTCCTCAAACAATACGCCTGCGTTCTCGCATTTATACTTGAGCATTGTTTTTAGTGCCGAAAATCCTGTGTCTAAAACAGATTTCGCCATTTTAGTTTTTACGAGTTTCTTAGCACTGAGATCACCAACAACAATCAATGCATTTTCCTTAACAAGCATGCTGCTTGCCTTATGCAAATGGTCTTTACGACTATTTGCAATTTTTGCATGTAATGCACGTACACGCTTCTTGTTGTTTGCTCGTTGAGCAATTCCTAGTTTCTGTTCATATTTTCGATAGAATTTAGGATTTGAAATCACGGTACCATCTGAACAGGTTGCAACGTCCTTTAAGCCTAGATCAATGCCTATGGCTTTGGTGGCTGTCGGTTTTTCTTGTTTCAGTGAATCCACTACAAGGCACACATACCAACGCCCACGACTATCTTCAACAAATGAGCCTGTTTTAATACAGTATTTACTTAAGCCATAGCTATCCCATAGCTTAAATTGTTGTTTGCCATATTGAACATATCCATCAGCGTATTTGATCGCTACTTTCTTAAACGGTATCCATCCAAGTGATCTTCTTGCTGATTTCTTATTGCTGACACGCCATTTAAGCTTGGCTTTTTTAAACTGCTTTCTTCGGGTAACGAGTTCAGCAGAAATCGCCTGAATGGTTTGGCTGTGTAATCCACACTCTTTAGATGCGCCTTTGGTGTACTTATCAATGTCATAGGATGAAAGAAATTCACCCTTTCTCTTTAAATGTTTAAACCCTAAATCATTCACATAATTCCAAACAAAGTTCACCTCAGATGCCAATTGGTCTAGCACCTTGCAATGTTTGTCTTTTATGCGTAATTTAAGTGTTTTCATGCTTTATATTTTAATTGGTCTATCATGGTAAATCAAGAAATAAGATCAGGTCGCCACTGTGTTTTTAATATGCACGTTCACTTGGTATTTGTGACTAAATATAGAAAAGACGTTTTTACAAAATCAATGCTTGATTCAATGAAAAGGATGTTTAAAAAAGTCTGTTTGGACTTTGAAGCTGAATTAACCGAATTTAATGGCGAAGACGATCACGTTCACTTATTAATCAATTATCCACCCAAAGTTGCTGTTTCAAATTTAGTGAATAGCTTAAAGGGTGTTTCAAGTCGCCACTTAAGGAAAGAATTTCCTGAAATTAAAAGCAAATTATGGGGTGGCTCTTTATGGTCGCCAAGTTACTTTGCTTCAAGTTGTGGTGGTGCGCCATTGGAGATTATTAAGCAATATATTAAACAACAATCATCACATTAACACCTAACGGTGGTCGCTTATATCCCCAACATGAACGATGGGGGGGCTTTTCGCTCCATTTGGTAAATCAACATGACAAAATAGATGTATATTAAGCTGTTTAAAAAATCGGAGTTAAAATAAGGCATAAAAAAACGCATCCGAAGATGCATTCTAGTACGTCTTTAAAAATTAAAGATCGAATAATTTACCCGGGTTCATAATCGCATTTGGATCGAATACTTTTTTCAAAGCTTTCATATATTCGATTTCTTCTGCTGAACGGGTGTAGTCAAGGTAAGGCTTTTTGGTCATGCCTACACCGTGTTCTGCCGAAATTGAACCGTCATATTTTTTCACAGTTTCAAATACATATTTGTTCACGACTTGGCATTTTGCAAAGAATTCATCTTTAGACAAATCCGCAGGTTTCAAAATATTTAAGTGCAAGTTACCGTCACCAATATGACCGAACCAGCAAATTTCAAAGTCTGGGTAGTTCTCTGCCACAATTGCATCAATTTCTTTAATAAATGCAGGTACATGCGTAATCAGTACTGAAATATCATTTTTGTATGGGGTAAATGGTGCAATCGACTCTGAAATGTCTTCACGTAAACGCCATAAGCTATGTACTTGGTCTAGGCTTTGGCTCATCACGCCATCCAGTACCCAACCTTGTTCCATGCAATGTTCAAAGATTTCCATTGCCGCGTCCATAATCGGTTCAAATGGTGCTTCAAACTCAAGTAATACATAGAACGGACATGGCGTTTCAAACGGACGTTGAACATGACCATTGTCCAATACTTTTTGCATTGCAAGTTCACCAAAGAACTCAAATGCAGTCAGGTCGATTTTCTTTTGGAAAGCATGCAATACCGGCATGATTGCATCAAAATCAGGTACACCCAGAACCAATACTTGTAGATCGTGTGGTTGACGTTCGAGCTTAATTTCAGCTTCAGTTACTAAACCTAAAGTGCCTTCACCACCAATAAATAAGTGTTGTAGCGCATAACCTGTCGCGTTTTTGATCATGCCTTTGTTCAAACGCAGGATGTCACCTTTACCAGTCACTACAGTCATACCCAACACCCAGTTACGAGTCATACCGTATTTGATGACTTTAATACCACCGGCATTGGTCCCGATGTTGCCACCAATTTGTGACGAACCTGAAGATGCAAAATCTACTGGGTAGTACATGCCCTGTTCTTCAGCATAGTTTTGCAGTTGTTCAGTTACCACACCTGCTTGTACACGAACCATACGGTCAGCGGGGAAGAATTCCAAAATTTGGTTCATCTTGTCCATGCTCACCACGATTTCACCGTTGGCTGCTACCGCACCCGCAGATAAACCGGTACGACCGCCACTTGGGGTAATCGCTACATTAAATTGGTTTGCGAGTTTGACAATTTGTTGAACTTGTTCAGTGCTTGACGGGAAAACAACGACCGACGGGTTTGGATCGAAGTGCTTAGTATGGTCACGACCCCAATTTTGGAGACTATCCGCATCGGTTTTAATTCGGCTTTCGCCAACAATAGCGGTCAATTGGGTCAATAACTCTGGGGTTAAAGCGACTGGAGCATTCATCGTTTTCAGACCTTGCAAGAAGTAAACAAGTTTTTTTAAAGGTCCAGATCATCTTCAGTTAAAACTGCGGCAATGCATATTTTAAGAAGAAGCCTGAAACTGGGGGCATTCAATCAGTAGCGGAATCGTACTGATTAGCTTGAGTCGCATTATTATAAGCTATAACTGGCTTTTTTTGACAAAACCGATAGAAAAAGCTGTTTTTGCAATGTTTTGTTGAATATTACAAGGTTAATTCGACCATTTTCGACCTGTTCTGACACATCATTTGCCAAAATAGCAACGTCTTGGGTCATAAAGGAAATGTATATCGGCTAATTTCCTATGCTATTATATGCGCACTAAATTTGGCCTTTGTAGCGGAGCCGTAATGAGCCAACATCTTTCTCTACCTAAAGATAAAATTCGTTTCTTGTTGTTAGAAGGCGTTCACCAAAACGCAATCGACACTCTAAATGCTGCCGGATACACCAACATTGACTACCGTAAAACTGCGCTTGAGGGTGAAGCGTTGAAAGAAGCGGTTAAAGATGCTCACTTCATTGGTATTCGTTCACGTACTCAATTAACTGAAGAAGTTTTTGAAGCGGCGAACAAACTGATTGCTGTGGGTTGTTTCTGTATCGGTACAAACCAAGTGAACTTAAATGCTGCAATGATTCGCGGTATTCCAGTATTTAACGCACCATACTCAAATACGCGTTCAGTTGCTGAACTAGTACTTGCTGAAGCGATTCTATTACTTCGTGGTGTTCCTGCAAAATCTGCTTCAACTCACCGTGGTGGTTGGAACAAGTCTGCAGTTGGTTCATTTGAAACTCGTGGTAAAACTTTAGGTATTGTTGGTTACGGTTCGATTGGCTCGCAACTTTCTGTACTTGCTGAAAGTTTAGGTATGCACGTAATTTATTACGATGCCGTAACTAAACTTCCAATGGGTAATGCACGTCAAGTCGGTTCTATGGGTGAACTTCTTGCCAATGCAGACGTCGTATCTCTACACGTTCCAGACGTTCCATCAACTCGCAACTTCTTCGGCAAAGACCAATTTGCTCAAATGAAAGAAGGCGCAATCTTCCTCAATGCTGCACGTGGTACATGTGTCATCATTGAAGATCTTGCTGATGCAATCAAATCTGGTCATATTGCTGGTGCGGCTGTAGACGTATTCCCTAAAGAACCTAAAGCAAACGGTGAAGAATTCGTTTCTCCACTTCGTGGCCTAGACAACGTGATTTTAACCCCTCACGTTGGTGGTTCTACGATGGAAGCGCAAGCGAACATCGGTCTTGAAGTTGCTGAAAAATTCGTTGCTTACTCTGATAAAGGTATGACTTTATCTGCAGTGAACTTCCCAGAAATCGCGTTACCGTTGACTGAAGGCAAACACCGTTTACTTCATATCCACAAAAACGTGCCAGGCGTTCTTTCAAAAATCAACAACTTGTTTGCTGAACACGGTATCAACATCTCTGGTCAGTCATTAATGACTAAAGGCGATGTGGGCTATCTTGTGATGGACGTTGATGCAACTGCATCTAAAGAAGCTTTGGATACTCTTCACGAAGTGGAAGGTACCATCCGCGTTCGCGTATTGTTCTAAATTAATTAGACACTGAAGCCACAGCCTTCGGGCTGTGGTTTTTTTATTGTAGTAGACTTTTAAAATCTGGCTTTTGCCAATCTCCCGCTATTCGAGTCATCGAAACAAATTTAGTCTATGCCAAATTTTAAAGTTGCACCGGCTGTCCAAGCACCGCTGATCTTGCTTATTGCCATGATCAGCATGCAAAGCAGCGGTTCCTTTGCCAAATATCTTTTCGGTCAATTTCCCATACTGACCGTTTCGGCCATGCGTTTAATGCTGGGCGCTTTGATCTTGGCGATTATTTTTAAAGTTTGGCAGATCAATTTTAAACAAGTGAAATGGTCGTCTATTCTGAGCTATGGCTGTGCCTTAGCAGGGATGAATGTATTATTTTACTTGTCGATTGATCGTCTCCCGCTCGGCATTGCCGTCTCTTTTGAATTTATGGGCCCGCTCAGTGTCGCACTATTTGCTGCACGCCGAAAATTTGACTTTATTTGGGTCGGACTGGCTATTTTAGGCCTTATCCTACTTTTTCCTTTTGACCAAGCTGCACAACGACTTGATCCTGTTGGCATTGCCCTCGCCCTTGGCGCAGGTGCCTGTTGGGCACTCTATATTGTGGCAGGTCAGAAACCCTCTGGCGTTTCAGGCAACCATACGGTTTGTTTAGGTATGTTTGTCGGCATGTGTATGCTCATGCCAATTGCATTATTTGTAGGGATTCCTGCACATGCCTTTGAACCGATGAGCCTCTTTTATTTTCTTGCTTTAGCCACCTTAGCCAGTGCCATCCCCTTTAGCTTAGAAATGATTGCGCTCCGCAATTTAACGGCACTCAGTTTCGGAACGCTTATGAGCCTAGAACCTGCAATTGCAGCACTCTCTGGTTTTGTTTTCTTAAATGAACAATTACTTTGGACCCAGTGGTTAGCCCTTGCTGTCATCATCTGTGCCTCGATTGGGTGTACCTATACCACGCAAAAAGCCAAAGTCATTTAAATTCAAAATATGTTCCCACTGACAATGGATGAACTGCATGAATCTCAGACTCAATTTTTTGAATTCAAATTGAATCATGATGTGCTCAGTCCTGCTCTTACATCCGCCGAACCTTAGAATATTAAATTTAGAACCCATCATGATTTGATCAAATGTTAAAATTCACTCAACTGTCAGCATTAACCGCTATACTGTACTGATTCAAAAATAGGGCTCAACGCCGCCCAACAACTGTGTGCCGCATGCCAAATTCACAACTTCTTGCTGTTGTTTTCATGGTGCTCTCCATGATCTCCTATCAGATCAGTGCTTCCTTTGCCAAACAACTGTTTTTGGTACTAGACCCACTGAGCGTGACCATTTTAAGGCTGTGTTTTGCCTCGATTATTATTTGTTTGATGTTCCGCTCTTGGCACATTTTAAAACGGCTGTCATTTTTAAAATGGCGTGATTTACTCTGCTATAGCGCAGCCCTGTGCCTCATGAATGTCTTGTTCTATATGTCACTGGGCAAACTCCCTCAAGGCATTGCTGTAGGACTGGAGTTTATTGGGCCTCTAGGTTTGGCATTGCTGTCGATTAAAAATCGTAGTGACTATATTTGGGTGTTTTTGGCGATCTTAGGGATTGCGTTGATGGTGCCTTGGGGACAAGCCCAGAGTGGTAATTTCTCACTGATTGGTGCGGCGTGTGCCTTGGCTGCCGGACTCTGTTGGGCCTTTTATATTTATTTCGGGCAAAAAGTGGTACACCAAAATATTGGCATGCATGCACTGACCATTGCCATTAGTTTATCGGCATTGACCTTATTACCCATCGGCCTCTATAACAACGCAGCAGCTTTATTGGATACACAATATTGGCCTAAAGCACTATTGATTGCCATTTTAGCCACAGCGATTCCCTATGCCCTAGACCTCAAAGCCTTGAAGATTCTAAGCAAGCTGAGTTATGGCACATTGTCGAGTATCTCACCTGCTCTGGCAGCTATTACGGGTATGGTTTTATTGGGAGAACGTATCGGCATGTGGCAATGGATCGCACTGGTGTGCATTATGCTCGCCTCAGTCGGGGTGACGATGCGTTCCTCTAAATCGGAAACAGCCAGCTAAATTTTTAAAGGCAAAATAGTTAAATAAAAATGGCGGGATTGCCGCCATTTTTCAACAAATTGTCTAAGCGCTCTTACATCTAAGCTTTTAAATACAAGGTTCGAAAAAGTCTAGATTCTATACAGGACTTAACCGGTCAGACTGTCTTTATCCGCTTTTTTATATTTTTTATACTCGGCTAAATATTGTTTGGCCAAGGCTTCTTTTTGCTTATCATCCAATATTTTACCGGCTTGTTGAAAGAAACCGTGTTCCTCTTCCTGTAAATGATGATGCACTGTTTCTGAAAGTTTTTTGGCAATGGCCAGCCAGCCCGGATTGCTAAATTCAGTCTCAGTCAACTGCTCTAAAAGTTCGTCCATTTCATGATGTTCAGCCAAGGCATGACGGGTAATATTTAGCCCCGAATCGGTCATCATTAAAGGAATATAAAAATATCGGTCTTCCCCGACAGCATGCGCGAATAATTCATTTTTAAGTCGGTCAAACAAATCCCGACGTTCTGGACTATCGCCAGAAGTTTGTACTAATTGTTCTGCAAGCGCTCTTTGTTGTTCATGACTTTGACGTAAAGCTTCAAAAATATTCATTCTGATGATGCCCTCTGATGCTTAGCGATAGCTGAGTATTTTTTCATTCAGCAAAATAAAGTGCTTCATTTTTATACTAAACATATCAGCATCAGAATACAGCGCAGCTCTGTTAAGTTTTGTTTTAAGCTTGTCCCGTAAAGGTTTGATACCCTAGCCGTACAATCAAAATACTCACCAAAATCAAAAATAGAATTCGAATAAAGCCACTACCGTATTTAATTGCCGCACGTACACCAACGATCGAGCCTAAAATATTTGCTACAGCCATCATTAAGCCTATAGCAAATAACACATGGCCAGTGGGCGCAAAAAAACTCAGTGCTGCAAGGTTGGTGGTTAAGTTGGCGACTTTTGACAAAGCAGAGGCATGTAAAAAGTCTGCTTGTAGATAACGAATAAAAAAGAAAATAAAGAAACTGCCCGTACCCGGTCCAAAGATGCCGTCATAAAAGCCAATCACCAGACTACCAATAGCGGCAAAACCGAGGATTTTAGGAGTCAGTTCTTGGCGTACATGCACCTGACCAAATTGTTTTTTGGCAAAGGTATAAATCGCTATCACGATCAACATGACCAAAACGAAAGGACGTAAGACTTCTTTTGGAATCATTGATACACAGGCTGCTCCCACAAAGGAGGCAACAAATGCACAGCTCGCAATGACCGCAAGTAATTTCCAACGGAGTTTGACTTGGCGTAAAAAAGAATAGGACGCCGAAGCCGTACCAAAGATCGAAGACAACTTATTGGTGCCAAATACGGTCGCTGGAGATAAGTGCGGCATGGCATTCATAATGGCAGGAATTTGAATCAGTCCGCCACCGCCAACAGCTGCATCAATTGCACCAGCAAAAAATGCAAAAAATAGCAGGCTTAAGATGATTTCAATTTCCATAATTTGGCTTCAGTGGCGTTAATGACTATTCAAGAATTAATACACGTTTTGGTACTAAGCGCTTACGATCGGTAATTTCCGCTAGACCTAAGCAACGTTCCCCATCAAATACCAAAACCTGCGCTTCCGCAGCATGCTCAATATTACTTTCCATTCCACGACTAAAATATTCAGCTCGACCTTCCGGCGCTTGCACTTTGCAGAAATGATCGACAGGCGAATACACCGGCAGCAATAATGCTTCACGCTCAGCTTCGGTCAGACTCTCTAAATATTCAATAGTGTAAGTTGGATTGAGATCAAAATGCCCTGTTTGCGTACGGTGTAGATAGGTCAAATGTCCAAAAGTACCCAATGCTTTGGCAATATCTTCGCCTAAAACACGAATATATGTGCCTTTGGAACAGGTGATGTCGAGTGTAATACTATTCTCACTAAATGATAATAACTCGATGGCATAAATCGAAATTGGACGTGCTTCACGCTCAATTTCTATGCCTTTACGCGCCAACTCGTACAGCGGGCGACCTTCTTTTTTCAGCGCAGAATACATCGGTGGAGTTTGTTGAATATCTCCCACGAACTGTGCCAACACCTGCTGAATCGTGGCTTCCGTCAAAACAGGTACGGCTTGTTCCATCAGTACCTCACCCTCCACATCACCCGTCGTGGTGCTGTGTCCTAAAAAGACCGTGGTTTGATAACGCTTGGTCGAGTCGAGCAAGAAATGTGAAAACTTAGTCGCTTCACCCAAACAAATCGGTAATAAACCTGAGGCTAATGGATCTAGCGCACCTGTATGTCCTGCTTTTTGTGCTCGATACAACCAACGCACTTTTTGTAATGCAGCATTCGAGCTAATGCCCAAAGGCTTATTTAATAAAAATACACCATGTACTGGACGACGCTGAATCTTAGGAGAAGCTTTTTTCATGACTAAAATAGGGCAAAAAGAGAACTGCGCCATGGTATCAATCCATGCTAAGCGTTTACAACTTTTCTATGTTTTTATCATTCTTTTATGTCATATTGAGTTCACATTTAGAACTCATAAAACAATTAAAACGGAATAAAGGTGCATTGGGATATGCAAAAAAATAAACTCTGGCTGATTTTAGCCATTGTGGTTATTGCGGCAGCCGCATTCATGTATTGGCTTGCGCCAAAAACATCACAAAATGATCCTTCAGATCAATCGATTCAACAACAAAATACGCCTTTAGCTCAGGGCGAAAATGCTACAGCACAAGCCACAAGCGGTTCTTCACTGCTCAGTCCAAGTCAACAAGACACGGAAGTTAACTGTCAAATCAGTATGGATGGTTCAAACCACCTGATCGTGAACGAACAAACACGGAATTGTTTTGAATATTTCATCACTCAATATGGTGAAAAGTCGATCGATCAAATCAAAAAGGATTTTAAAGCCTACATTGCACAAGGTCATAAAGAACCGGCGCTGTCCCAAATTTATGATTTGTGGGATCGCTATATGAAATATCGTGAACAATTAGGTCATTTACAGCCACCGAGTGACGACAAAGAATCACCTCAATATTATCGCTCGATCTATAGCAGCACCCAGAATTTAAGAAAACAGTTCTTTTCTGATTATGAAATTGAAGGTTTATTTGGCAAGGAAAATACCTATCACGAATACACGCTGAAACGTATGGAAGTGGTGAATGACAAAAAACTGTCTGAGTCTGAAAAAGCCAAAAAACTAAAAGCCCTGTTTGATGAACTCCCAGAAGACTGGAAAGAAAATCTGGAACAAATCAATAAACTTGAAGATTTACGCAAACTCACAGCGGACATTAAAGCCCGTGGTGGTTCAAGCGAAGAAATCCATCAAATGCGGTTAAATTTAGTTGGCCCAGAAGCCACTCAGCGCCTTGAAAATCTAGACAGCCAGCGCAGCTCTTGGAAATCTAGCGTAAATCAATACCTCACAGAGCGTGACAGCATTGTGAAAAGCAATATGAGTGACAGTGCTAAACAACAAGCGGTGCAGCAACTCCGTAATCAACATTTTAAATCGAAGGAAGATCAGCTCCGCGTCAGTACCTTTGAATCTGTACATGATCAAGGTGGAAAATTACCTTTCGCAGAATAACTGCAAACAACAATTTAAAAACAACTTCAATTTCAGGATGAAATGATGAAAAAACCACAAGCTCTTTTATGCGCAATCATCGCTGCATCAGCAGTGATTGCCAGCACACAATCCCAAGCGGCGGCAGGACTCCAACATGTCACCGCCAACAGCTCGGCAAGCTATGCCAAGACCAAATATCCGATTGTGTTTACCCATGGTATGTTTGGGTTTACCCGCATTGGTTTTGACAGCTTTGGCATGGATTATTTTTATCAAATTTTGCCGGATTTAGCCCGCAATGGGGCCAATACCTTTGCTGCCCAAGTTTCTCCACTTGAGTCGACAGAAGTTCGGGGTGAGCAATTACTCTCTCAAGTCGAAGAAGTCCTTGCCCTGACCGGGCAACCTAAAGTGAACCTCATTGGTCATTCACATGGTGGACCGACGACTCGCTATATTGCAGCGATCAAACCTGAGTATGTAGCTTCGGTAACTGGGGTTGCAGGCACTTATCGCGGCTCTCTAGTCGCAGATAAGATCCAAGCGAATAAAACCATTAATTCAGTCTTTGGGGTACTCGGCGATCAACTCTTAGCACCGATTATTACTTGGGCTGAAGGCAACTCGAGTCTACCTAACAGTGTTGATGCATCACTTACCGCAATCAGTGAAAAAGGTTCGGCTGAATTTAATGCAAAATTTCCAACCGCAGCACTAGCGGCGAACTGCAATCAGTCGGGTGCCAAAGTCGACAATGGCGTGTATTACTACTCATGGACGGGTACAGCGCAAGCCACGAATGTATTAGATGTATTAGATACAGTGATTAGTCAGCTTGCCCCTTTGGCCTATGGAAATCGTGACAATGACGGTTTGGTTGGACGCTGTAGCACCCACATCGGACAAGTGATCCGTGACGACTACAATCACAACCACTTAGATGAAGTGAATATGGTCTTTGGCCTACGCAGCCTATTTTCACCTGACCCAGTTGCGCTCTACCGCCAACATGCCAATCGTTTAAAATTACAGGGACTGTAACCTCAAAAGTTGGTTCCCTTTCAGCACTAAAAAGGATGCCTTTAAGCGTCCTTTTTTGTTTACAATGTTTTTATTTGTAAGTATTAAACAAGCTAATTCAATAAGTTATTAAATCATAACAACTAAAATAAATAGCAAAAATAAAAGACGAATGTATATAAATATACTTGTCACCTCAACGCCGTCCATGTCCTAAAATGACATGGAATTTCAAACCGAGCATGAAAAAATGACAAGGCATCTTTGTCTATTCAAACTCTCTAAAATCAAAGATATGGCCTAGCCAGTCACAAAGATGTTGCTTAAAAACAGAGAGTATTTTCATGATTAAAAAGTAATAAAAACAACATCAGATCAAGGAACATTTATGCGATCTTTAGTAAACACGGCCAAGATGGCCTCTGTAGCTGCAGTTGCAGGCTTAGCGATGAGTATATCGGCAAGCACTCAAGCTGCGCCTAGCGTCCTCCAGATGAAGGAAACAGCAAAATCTGACTACGCAAAAACCAAATATCCAATTTTAATGGTGCATGGTTGGCTCGGTTGGTCACGTATCGGTACCGACACCATTGGACTGGATTATTGGTACCAAATCTTGCCAGATATGGCACGAAATGGCTCAACCGTATTCGCAGCGCAATTATCTCCTGCAAATACCACAGCACATCGTGGTGAGCAGTTAATTGCACAAGTTGAAGATGTTTTGGCTATTACAGGGAAGCCAAAACTTAACTTAATCGGTCACTCTCATGGCGGCCCAACTGTATTGTATGTTGCTCAAACAAAACCACAGTACATTGCGTCTATTACAGGTGTTGCAGGAACCTATCACGGCTCTAAAGTAGCGGATGATATTCAAGGCAACTCACTTTCTCGCACTGCCTTCAATATTTTAGGTGACTATATTGTCGGCCCACTGATTGCTTTAGGTCAGGCAAAACCTGAGCTTGAAATTGATTTCGATGCTTCTATGAAATCATTATCACAAACAGGTTCTGCTGCATTTAACAGTACGGTTGCAAAATCTGCTGTAGCTGACGGTGTTTTGGCATCTTCAGAAAATTGCAGCAAAAACTTAAAGCAAGTCGACAGCAAAGGCATTCAGTACTATTCATGGACCGGTGTTGCACAAACCACAAATCTACTTGATATCGATACGATCCTGATGCAACTCGGACCATTGTCTTACGGCAATAAAGACAATGACGGTATGGTTGCACGTTGTAGTGCTTATATCGGTAAAGTCATTAATGACAGTTACAAACTTAACCATACCGATTTAGCCAATATGATGTTCGGCTTAACAGGTCTATTTGCACAAGATCCTGTGGCGCTGTACCGTCAACATGCAAACCGTTTAAAACTGCAAGGACTTTAATTCTTATCGTTGAAGTTTAAATGCAATAAGGGGGCTACGGCCCTCTTATTTACTTTTATCAATCTGAAGTTCTTGATCTTTTATTTTGTTACATTTAGCGGCGCAGTTAATCTTTTTCAATTTGCAACAGGTGATCTTTATTGCTTTATTAGAAGTGACAATAAATATTGTCATAAAACAATAATACATTGAGGATCGCTCATGAAATACGGACCATTTTTAGCAGGTTTAATTGCAGCTACATTCATCGGTAATGTATCTGCATCGCAAGCAACCCAAGTCACCGCCAAAGCTAGTTCTAGCTATGCAAAGACCAAATATCCAATCGTATTTAACCATGGTATGGGTGGTTTCATTACCGTCGGTACGGACTCATTTGGACTCGACTATTGGTATCAAATCCTGCCTGATCTTGCCCGCAATGGTGCAAATGTCTGGGCAACGCGCGTATCGCCGTTTAACTCCACCGAAGTACGTGGCGAACAGCTTCTACAACAAGTTCTTGAAATCCGAGCACTCACTGGTGCAGATAAAGTGAATTTAATTGGACATAGCCATGGTGGACCAACGATTCGTTATGTTGCCGGTGTTCGCCCAGATGTCGTGGCTTCATTAACCAGTGTTGCAGGACCTCATCAAGGCTCCCCTGTTGCAGACTTAATTTTAAAAGCTGAAGGCACCGCTGTGGAAGCACCCTTGGTTGGAGCTGTGAATTTTGTCTCTAAAGCCATCGTTTGGGCGCAAGGTCTAGATCCAAAGACTTACCCTCATGATGCATTGGCAGGTGGTTCAAGTTTAACGCTAGCGGGTTCTGCAAAGTACAATGCCGCATTCCCTCTGGGCTTGCCTAAATCCAATTGTGCTGATGGCAATAGCGTGGAAAAAGGCATTTATAACTATTCATTTACAGGTGTGGGCCAAATCACCAATATTTTAGATTTAGACTCAGCCCTAAAAGTGACCGCATTACTGATCGATGGCGGAAAAGACAATGATGGCCTCGTATCACGCTGTAGTGCCAAATTTGGTAAAACCATTCGTGACAACTACAACTGGAACCATTTAGATGAAGTCAACCAAGTGCTTGGTCTCAAAGCGTTGTTCGCACCAGATCCTGTCGATGTCTATCGTCAACATGCAAACCGCCTAAAATCTCAAGGTTTATAATTTTCTTTCTCGCATAAAAAAATGCGCCTAAAGGCGCATTTTTTTACAGCGTTGTAAAACAAATTATT
Organism: Acinetobacter sp. YH01020; assembly: GCF_013420275.1. Classification (NCBI taxonomy): domain Bacteria; kingdom Pseudomonadati; phylum Pseudomonadota; class Gammaproteobacteria; order Moraxellales; family Moraxellaceae; genus Acinetobacter; species Acinetobacter sp. YH01020. Next base: position 26,825 of record NZ_VOYN01000026.1, on the reverse strand, counting down.
TTGCTTTACGAGCTGGTAATTTTTCACGAATACGTGCAGCTTTACCAGACAATTCACGTAGGTAGTAAAGTTTAGCACGACGAACGTCACCTCGACGTTTCACTTCGATACCAGCAACGATTGGTGAGTGAGTTTGGAATACACGCTCAACACCGAAACCGCTAGAAATTTTACGTACTGTGAACGCAGAGTTCAAACCACGATTTTTCTTAGCAATTACAACACCTTCAAATGCCTGAAGACGTTCACGCTCACCTTCTTTTACTTTAACTTGAACAACTACTGTGTCACCAGGAGCAAAAGCAGGGATGTCTTGTTTCAACTGTGCATTTTCAACAGCTTGTACTAAAGGATGTTTACCGCTCATGGGGTATCTCCGATTATGCGAGTTAGAAGAGGTCTAATCATCGCTGGGGCTAGAGGCTAAAGCGCATAGACCCGATTGACTTTCCCTTTATGCTTGACCGCTTCAATGCATAAAGAGCCTAATATAAGATTTAAAAAATTAAACCTTGGAATCTTTTAGCCATTTCTTTTGCTGCTTGGTCAATTCAACTTTTTCAACCAACTCAGGTCGGCGTTCTAAAGTGCGTTGATATCGCTGCAAAAACCGCCATTTCTCAATATTGGCATGATGTCCTGATTTTAATACTTCAGGAACATCTAAACCTTCAAAATGGTCTGGCTTGGTATATTGTGGGCAATCTAAAAGACCATCCACAAATGAGTCTTGCACATGTGATTGTTCATCAGACATTGCACCCGGAAGTCTCCGAATCACACTATCCAATAAAACCATCGCAGGGAGTTCACCACCAGATAAAACGTAATCGCCTATTGACCATTCCTGATCAACATATTGTTGGATCAAACGCTCATCCACACCTTCATAACGACCACACAATACAATCAATCCATCATATTTGACGAAATCTTGTACCGCATGTTCATTTAAGGTCTTTCCTTGCGGCGACATATACACCACAGGGACATGAACAGCACCCGCTTGCTGGGCAAGCTCTTTGGCACGATGAATTGCTTTCGCTAATGGCTCAGCCATCATCACCATACCTGGACCACCACCAAATGGACGTTCATCCACTCTTTTGTAGTTGCCCTCAGCAAATTCGCGTGGATTGATACAATGAACTTGCACAATGTCACGTTTTGCTGCGCGCCCGCTAATACCGTAGGCTGTAATCGCTTCAAACATTTCAGGAAAAAGCGTAATGACTGCAAAAAACATCGCAGACTCCTCTATTTTCCTGCTGCGTCAATCCTTAAAGGATTAATAATCTACGCCCCAATTTACGTAGATACGACCAGCTTCGAGATCAACACGCTGTACCACATCTTTATGCCATGGAATCATTCGCTCTTCGCTATCGACGCTGTCAGCAGTAGCGCGAACTACCATCACGTCGTTAGCACCTGTTTCAAACAATTCGTGGATTTGACCGAGGTTGACTTCTTGCTCATCTTCTCCAAGACCTAACACTGTTAAGCCCTTCAAATCTGACCAGTAGTACTCGTCCACGCCTGCTTGAGGCAGTTGCGATTTTGAGATCCAGATATTTGCGCCAACCAAGTTATCTGCCGCGGTACGATCACTCACACCTTTTAGCGAAACAACTAAGCCTTTGCCATGTGGTTTCCAACGTTTTACATCTACTGTTTGCCAACCTGCTTTGGTCTCAATGTACCAAGGAAGGTAGTCAAAAATATTGCTCATAGGTTCTGTATTGGAATAGACCCAGAGCCACCCATTTAATCCATATGCTGAACGTAGCTGTCCAATCTGAATACGATCTTCGGGAACATTCTGTGTTGGTGTCATGGGTAACCTACTACTAATTAAGCAGTAGCTGCAGCTTTCTTAGCTTCAGCAGCTAAAGAAGCAACACGTTCTGAAGGTTGAGCACCTTGTGAAACCCAGTGAGCAAAACGGTCAGCATCTAAACGAAGTTTTTCTGCTTTACCTTGAGCTGTAGGGTTGAAGAAACCGATACGTTCGATGAAACGACCGTCACGTGCATTACGGCTATCAGTCACAATGATTTGATAGAACGGACGTTTTTTAGCACCACCGCGTGCAAGACGAATAACAACCATGATAGAACCTTATAGTTTTTACGGATTATCCCTGTACCGACCATCGATACATTTCAAACCCCTTTCATAGAGGGCAATATTTTACGTGAAATTTGCCCTGAATGAAAGATCAAAAAGTGTTTATCCACAATTTTGAATTTGAGGTTATTTGCCGTCCCAGTTAGAGGTGGCGGATGGAATACACGACGAGCCTTTAGTCCAGCATTTTTGGCTATTATGATTGAGTACCACTTCTCCATTGCCATCCTGCAAACCTTCAGGAACAGCCTTCAAAGTCCATGTACCTGCTGTCACATTTGAAATCTCTAATTCATATAACTTTTTTGCCGAACTTGGATAATCTGCTGAAACCCCTAAGTCAGTCAAAGTTATCGGTTGTCCAGCTTTTAAATACGTCGAATTAAGCATCTTATAACGTTGTAGAACTGACGCAACTCGCACCATTTCAGTTTGCACATCAACCCGATTCGATTTTACAACGTATTGTGTATAGGATGGATATGCTATAGCTGCCAATATACCAATGATCGCAACAACAATTAATAATTCAATTAACGTAAAACCATGATTATTTACCATAATTGACCACCGCTTTTATTAGATTCATCCCACGGCTCACATTGAAAATCAACATCACTCGCTAAATGTGATTTACACTTTAGCCCATTACTCCCCATCAAGAAATAATAGTTCTTCGGATCAACAGGAGGTACAACTTTAATATACCAGCCCCTTCCTTGAACTCCTGCAGTTAAACTTTTTGATGTATCGTCCATATCATATATATTTAAAATATATCCATCAGGCATCTCTACTGATGTCGCTGTGAAATTTCGATAATTAAAATTTCGAGCCCGATAATTTTCAAGCTGTTCAGAAACTTTTAAAATTTCTTGTTGAACTTTAGTTTCAGTGCTTTTACGAATATAGCTTTGATAACTTGGTATTGCGATTGCGGCAATAATCGCAAGGATTACCACCACAACCATAAGTTCAATTAGTGTGAATCCACTCTCTGCTTTCATAGACACACCCTCTTAACGCTCATACCAACGTTGAGATATAAACTTCGTTTTACCTTGATATGATTTTAATGTTTTATCTGTCGGTAAATTTAGAACTAATCCACGTTTTTTGTCGATACCACCAAAACTAATACCAATATTACCTCGACCAAGTTCAATATCATCTGGACGATCTTCTGGTTCACTATTTCCTGACGGATTTTTTTTCAAACACTGGCCAAATGGAAGACAATATTGCTGTGCAATACTTTTTCCTCGTACACCACCAACGCAATCTACATCAGAAATATCAATATTCGAATTAAAAACACTAATGTAGAGATCATTATCAATGGCAACGTTATCATTCAAAATACGATTTTTTGAAGGTAAAGTGTAATACCACCCACCATTTGATAGTGGTACTCCGGTATTGCCGTTTGCATTCGCGACAAGTAATTTTCCACCTTGCCCCGTTGTTGATACATCGACTGTGCTTAATTCACTAGCTTTTAAAACTGATAAATTACGCTTAGTCACATCTTTGTCGTAAACAACATATAGTGCATCATTTTGATTCTCAGCAGACATAGGGAAACTTAAGTTACCAGACCCAATAGTCAAGACACCAAAATAACCATTAACAGAATTGTGAATTGTAAATGTTGGCGTTGAATAAAAACGTGGAACTTTAGCCGCTGTTGACATATCTAAAATACGGACTGCTCGCTTCGCAAAGTTTTCTGTATCGCCTGCCTTACTAGAAGCATTCAAATCTACACGCCATACTTGCCCACCAAGATCACCAAAATAAAGATGATCTGCTAAACCATCATTATTGCGATCGATAGCTTTAATTTGACTGACAACACTACGTTTCATGTTTTCGGCATACGTTGCATTATTTTGTGTAGAATTTGATCCCACATTCGCGCTAGACCACCAAAGCAATGAACCGTCATCCGCGTCAAACATATACACGCCTGCACCTTTATCAATACTTGATGATGGGCTGTAATTAATATTACTTTCGTACATATCTTTGTCATAACCACCACCAACGAGCATGACAAGTTTACGTTCACCTTGCCAGTTTACCCATGTTAACGTTGGCTTAGACCAGCTTTGTCCCATATATCGTATTGCAGAATCAGTTGATGTTTCTGGTTCAATTTTAAATTTTAATTTAGGTGTACCACCGCCCGATGTAACATCTGATAAATCGAGAGCATAATAACTTCTACCACCCATTCTCAATCCACCGTACAACCACTGTTTACCGCCTTTTACAGTAACTTCAGGTTCATAAGCCGTACTTGTACTTTTTGTGACATATTCTGTATAGGCAGTCCATTGACCATCTATGCCGTAATTTAAAGTAGTACCTTGCTGTGTTTGATTTAAGAAACCTTGTGATTGGTTTTCAACCATCTCGTTTGGCATAAATGTAAAGACTTCTTTACCTGCATTAGAATCTGTTCTGGTTTTCCCTGCGCGAACAATATGTAGTAGACCTTGCGTAGTGCCAAAAACAATTAAATCATCACGATCTGTATAGGTTAAATCACCAGTTTCATCATTGTAAGTTGTCGTACCCGACTGAGTAATCAGCACAGGTTTTGAATGCATGACAGCACCCATTTGACGTAAGGTTGCATTACTTTGAGTTAAATAATTTGCAAAGTTGGTCTGAGTTGCTGTACTCGTATCAGTTTCCAATGTTTTTGCCATCGTAGCACCAACATCGTAACCAAATAACGCTGCGATATAGCCACGTTGTGGATCTTTAGAAAAATTATTTGAAGCATTTAACGTTTTTAAATCAGCCGTCTTCACTTGAACTAAATTAGCGCCATTAGCAATTGTTGAACCCACACCTTGAGCATCAATTTTGCGGTCAGTAAAAATTTTTCGTTCGTTACTATCAACCACACCTAATTTAAATTGACTCAGTGCACCGCCAACCCGAACCTCAATATCTTCCTCGATATCCGCCGTACCCACTCTTTTAATTTTGGTAATGGTTTTCTTAATTGAATTATCTGACCAGAAATCATTAGGGTCATCAACACTAATTTGTGTTGTAGAGTCAATAATATTTTTACCATCACGATCTAACAATACGTTATTTTTTACTTCGTATTTTTTAAGGTTACCAATCCAAGTATTTACTTTCGAATCTGGTTGTGGATCAAACTGTGGGAAATACCCCCAAGGTTGAATATTTTGCGTGTCTAAGTTATCTACAGGAATTGTGACAGAACCTGTCGTTACTGGAGGGATGTATTTTTGAAGTTTTTTTAGAAATTCCAAGACACTACCAACTACAGCAGCATCATTTGTGCCACTATACCATCCCCCTTCCCCGAGATTTCCCCAATTTTTTGCATCTTTAATATCACCACCGTTACCACTACTAAAATCATTACCAAAACCCACTACCGCTGTTTTGATTTTTGCACCTACAGGATTTAAATCTGGATTAAGCAAAGCTTTTGTATAAGCACCGATACAATTCCATCCATTCGGATGGAGCATTCTTGACCCGCCGTTACTTTTTGAGTCATAACTATAACTACCTGAAGTGTATTTACCTAAAGTACTATCATTAGTACATAAGAAGTTATCCCCCTTAGTTCCTAATGATTTTTTCATAAATGATTGCATTGTACTTTGCAAATATTGAGTATCATTATATGTGTAATCGTAATACGTTGGCAAACCATCTGTTAAAAAGTAAATACCTTGTGTATTACATTGTTTAGTTCTATCAATTGTATTTTCACGAATACCTTGACTATTAAGTGCCGTTGGTTTTGTGTATGCACTAGAACCACTAATATTATTAACATTGGCCACAAAACCTGAACCATTCTGCCCTAATGTTGTTTCCCCCATTAAATAAGCTGCAACTTCAGCAAATGCATAAGCTGTGGGTGTCCCTCCTCCCGAACTCAGTGCATTAACAGCCCGAATCATTTTTTTACGATGCGTATCTTCAGCGGTACCTGAATAGACTTTATATTCAGTTTGAGTAACAGTCCCTAATTTTTTCCCACTGTAGGATGTGTAAACTAATTTTTGGTAATAACGGATTTTATTACAACGACCAAACCACCCCGTTTCGATACATTCACTAAATGTAAGAGGGTATGTAGTGCTGTTATTCGAAATAGGTGTACCTACACCATCATTGGATGAAGCCCATGAATATGACGTATTACCATTCACAGTATTCGAAGTAACTGTACCAAAATCATTTAAGCGTTTAGTTGTCGCAACCCATCCATTATCCTTACAAGTCTTATTAGTATTCCAATCTATACACTCTTCAAATTGCTTTGTTCCGGTAGCAATTAAATTTGATGTCGAAACACTACCCTCACTAATAGAAAATTGTTGTTCAACTAGAGTAGACCAATTTCCTGAATTTCTATCTCTATACTCCCCTTTTCGAGTCACCTTTGTATAACTTTGTTCTGAATTACCTGTCTGCTTCTGAACCTCTCTAAAAACTTGTGCATTTGGAATTGTTGTCATTTCATTTAATGGACGTGCCTCTAGTTTTATTCGCGCCAATTTCCCTGTGGCATCAATCGAACTAAATTCTGATAAACCAACAACTAAGCGATCTGGTAATGCTTCAGTCGTCGAAGTACCTAACAACAGAGCTTTCATTCCATTCTTTAAATGATCAAGTCTAGTTGTTACACCATCATCTTTAGTATCCATACTTCCCGACACATCCATCATAAACATTAATGTGGTCTGTGATGCCTGCGGCCCTTTGTAAAGCTCAATATCACTTGCATGACTTGGAAGCGCCGAACAAATAAGCGATGTCATCATTGCAGATTGGATAGCGATAACCAGTTTTTTATATTTCATATTCATTTCAATCTCCCAATTCCTTAATTTTTCGACGCATAACTAATGACGGCATAATCCATGACCTGTTGGCTATAAGGCACACCAAGATCACTAAAGCACTCCGCTACCGTCGTTTGACCTGGATATTTAGTCGACTTGTCATTAATATGATTTTTAAAACAGTTATTGATTTGTGTATCAAAACTTGCCCAACCTGATCCTGAACCACTCGCTGCCCCTGGAATAATCGTTGTTACGATAATCTGTACCGGTTGGACTTGATCAAGTTGTACTGTAGATGCGTCGGTTCCTAGAGGGTAAAACTTAAAAGGAACATCTGTTGATAAACTACTTTTCTTCACAGCCACTTGCGAAATCATAAAGTCTCGACCACTACTGTAGTCATTAGACGTATATTTACAAAAACCTTTCGAACCAAGTTCAGAATTATTAATATCATCAGCCCCTGTCGGATAAACAATACTGGCATTCTGAATATTAAAAACTTGTTTCTGAGTCTTCGGGCGATAACAAAACACCAATTCTTTATTTAAAAAAGCATCAGACTTCACCATTCCAAATAACCCCAATGAACTTAAGTTTTTTTGAAAAATTGCTGAATTTTGATTATCACGTTCAAGTGAGAAAAAAACTGCATCGGCTGTTTGACGCATTAAACTTTGTACTTGGCTATTTGTTGCAACATTCAATCCTACCAAACTTTGTTTAACAGCAAGCGTCCCAATTAAAACCATAAAAATAAGCACGAACAGTACAACTATGAGTGTTGCCCCTTTTTGATATTGCTTCATTTATAGGTCCTCCATGAGACCATAGCCATTTCTTAAAGCTACAGTTTGACTCACAACTTCTCGAGCAAATTTTTCTTTTGAACTCGCATCATTTAATGTCACTTGTTTATTTAAAACTCGAAATGCTGTAGGTAGAGCATCATTGCCAGAAATTGAATCAAAACCACGCACTAAAGCACCTAACTGTATAGACATGATCCGTGGTCGAGGGGATCCGTCTTTAGTTAAAACATTATTCGCCCCCATATATTGGTCAATTGTCATGTAACTAAACTCATCTGAATTATTTTGCTTCACGCCAAGAAGTACATGAAAATAATCAACACGTCGCATAATGATTTGGCTGTTTTCCCCTAAACCACTAATTCCAGCAGGCAAACTGTCTGTCGCCACTAATGTTTTATAACGACCCGCATCACAGACCAAAGCTAAATCAGAAGATTTTCCATCAGGTCTCAAGTAATAGCGCTGAACTACAAACGTTCCTTCCTCAATTTCTTCTTGAGTAAAACTACCACCTTCACAATCAAAACCATTAGGATCAAAGACTTTATACTGTATTACCAATTGATCACTTCCATCACCAACATTGCTTGGCCCTACATCAGCCAAAGATAAATTAGCGATATTTACAGTTGCATTCGTTAACGTTAAAGGTAGATTTGCTGACTGAACTTTTAATTCTTCAGGTGTCAAAGAGGAGTAACTTTTTAAACTTGTTAGAACAATACCGCTATATTTATTACGGTCATTTATGACAGATAAATCAGCATCTAAATTCGCCAACTTTATATCTTTAATAATAAAATTTAGGCCAAAGTTTCCATTATCTTGGAGCTCAGCCAAGTTTTTTTGTAAACTGTAGTTAATACTTCCTGTTAGAAACAGCTGCATTGCTGCCCCAACAACTATTAAACCTATAACTAAGGAGACCATTAACTCAATTAAAGTAAAACCTTTAGAGTTTTTCATTAATAAGCCTCCAAAACGATACATTTTGAACTAGACAAAAAGCTACCATTCTGTGTACAGCTAGTTTCTGCAGAGCCATCTACTGGATTAGTCTCGCCCCAAGCGACAAATACACAATTCCTATTACTTTCATCACCAGGACAATCATTTACAGCTACCTTCATCCCTAAAGTATTCGCTCTAAATAAAATTTGATTCACATCTTCTTGAGCAAATTCAGCACTACTACATTTCGATGTATTTGTACATTGTGGAGAATAACTTGTTATATAGTATTTACCTGTCAATGCATTCGTATAAGCATCCACAATCTTTTCACTATCATCTGCGCCCACAGTAAATTTAGTTAATCCTTGCTTATTTGCTCTCATTCGCTCAGATAAATCACGTGCTAAATTCATTGCTTGGATCCGCTTTGAAGCATCTAATGAAGCTTCCATTGCCCTAATTTGCAGCATTGAAAAACCAAGCACACCTATAGATAAAAGTAATAGTGCAACAATGACTTCAACTAAACCTATGCCTTTCTCATGTATATTTTTCATTATTCACAGCTCCCTGCAAAAGCTGATATTTTATTGGACGCTACACGACCAAAACTTGTTAAATAAATAAAACGATCTACTTGATCACGTGATAATTTTATTTCCAAATTCGTTGGTAAAGTTGCTACATTGCCTTGTGGTAAAAATACAATTGTTGTTAATGGGGAAATGGTTGAAACGCTCCAATTTCCACTAGCACAACTACCTGCGTTAAATGCTAAATCAACGTCTTCTGGAATCATCCAATAACGATCTGTTGGCGTATCTTGTCCTGAAGCATTAAGATGAATCGTGATTTGTTTACGACTTAAAACTGCATCTGATCTTGCTTGTGTAAGCGCCTTTTCAAAATCAGTTGTCGTTCGCTCTATCTGTCTTCTATCTATTGAATCCGCCATATTAGGAGCAGCAATCATTGCAACAATTGCAACAATTGCTAAAGTCACAATCAGCTCAATTAACGTAAATCCTTTATTTTTCTGCATACTCCCCCCAAGGCGCGCCAAACTTTACCCTATTAAAAATAATATCTAATTAAATTACAAAACAAACACAAATAAGGATAAAAGGCATAAAAAAACAGATAATTGCCAAAAAGCAATTATCTGTCAATTCTTAAAAAAATTCAGAATGTTAAGTCATTAACACTTTATGCCTGAGTTACAGGAATACGTAACTCTTTTGGCAAACTAAATGTAATATTTTCTTCACGACCATCCAATTCTTGCGGCGCTTTTGCTCCCCAATCTTGTAAGCGTTGAATTACTTGTTTAATTAAAATTTCAGGTGCCGATGCTCCTGCAGTTACACCAATTTTTGTGTGCTCATTAAACCATTCTTGCTGCAACTGATCTGCATTGTCCACTAAATACGCATGCTTACCCATCCGTTCTGCCAATTCACGTAATCGGTTCGAATTCGAAGAGTTCGGCGAACCCACAACCAATACAACATCACATTGCTCAGCCAGATCACGTACGGCATCTTGGCGGTTTTGAGTGGCATAACAAATATCATCTTTGCGCGGCCCCTGAATTTCAGGGAACTTCTGACGTAGGGCATCAATCACTTTTGCTGTGTCATCTATAGAAAGCGTGGTCTGAGTTACAAACGCTACTTTTTCAGGATGCACCACTTTTAGATCAGCAACATCTTGTTCATCTTCAACCAAATAAATCGAACCACCATTTTTGGTGTCATACTGACCCATTGTCCCTTCAACTTCTGGGTGACCTTCATGACCAATCAAAATTGCTTCCACACCTTCACGGGCATACTTGGTCACTTCTATATGTACCTTAGTCACCAAAGGGCAAGTCGCATCAAAAACTTTTAGCCCACGGCGTTCAGCTTCTTGTTGTACCGCTTTAGATACACCATGCGCACTGAAGATCACAATATTGTCATCAGGTACTTCATCCAGTTCATCCACAAATATCGCACCGCGTTGACGTAAGTCGTCCACTACAAATTTATTATGTACTACTTCATGACGCACATATATTGGGGGGTTAAAGCATTCCAGTGCACGGTTCACAATCGCGATGGCGCGATCAACACCTGCACAGAAACCGCGTGGATTAGCTAAAACAATTTCCATAGAATCCTCAATGCCCACTCAATTTTACGGGTATCACTTGAAATAAATGTAAACAATAGACGTCTGACTATTTTGTTTGGCGCGCGTCTGCTCTAAAATAGAGAAGATATTTTATCATATCAGGAAAAATATCATGTCGGGTCTCTTGTTTGTCGTTTCTGCTGCTTCGGGAACGGGCAAAACATCCCTCGTTAAAGCCCTGCTTGAACGTGTAAACAATTTACATGTCTCTGTTTCTCATACCACTCGTGGTCAGCGTCCTGGCGAATTAGACGGCGTACATTACCATTTTGCTAAAAAAGAAGATTTTCTATCTTTGGTAAATGAAGGCGGCTTCATTGAATATGCAGAAGTTTTTGGTAATTATTACGGTACTGCACAGCGCACAGTAAAAGAACAATTGGCCAAAGGTCATGACGTTTTACTTGAAATTGACTGGCAAGGTGCTGAACAGGTTCGTAAACTTTTTCCTGAATCTAGACAAATTTTTATTCTTCCTCCGAGTCAGTTCGATTTACGTCAACGTTTATCCAATCGTGGCACAGACTCTGTTGAAGTCATTGAACATCGTCTTAGCTGTGCCGTAGAAGATATGCAGCAATACGTTAATTTTGACTATATCATTATTAATGATGACTTTAATAAAGCACTGCATGACTTAGAGTCCGTTATTATTGCCAATCGTCTTGTTTTAAAACAACAAGCTATGCGCCATGAAAAACTGATTGAGAAATTAATCACCCCTACGGAACAGTGATTAAAACTTGAGTCTATAGACAAAGCACCTTATACTGCACAGTCTGTTAAAATTTTATATTCAAACGAGAATTCTTATGGCACGCGTAACCGTTGAAGATTGTTTAGACCATGTAGACAACCGCTTTGAGCTTGTACTAGTGGCAAGCAAACGCGCGCGTCAATTGGCACGTCAAGGTATCGAACCTACTGTTGAGTGGGACAATGACAAACCAACCGTTGTTGCTCTTCGTGAAATCGCAGCGGGTCACGTTTCTAAAGACATTTTGAAACAACGTGAACAAGACTACCAAACTTCAAGTTTAGACCTTGCACTTTCTGCAAATAACCTAAACTTAGACGGTTTTTCTTTCCAATAAGATCAACCTGACCTTAAAAGCCTAGTTTTTAACTAGGCTTTTTTTATGGATTCTCTTTAATATTTTACTCAGAACAGTTATAACATAAGCTTAAGAAGTGCAAAGCAAGCAAAAAAGATTTTCATTTTTTTAAACTAAAAAATTGACAAGTCATGCAATATGCATTTCATTAAAGTATTAACCGTTTCATTTGTAAATCAGTAGTAAAAGGGTGTTCTATGCCAGGCCCAATGGTCAGCCAAGCCAAGCAACAGTTAAATGTGATAATCGACGCTTACCTTTCAGTAAGTGATGTCGAACGCGTGCTTGAAGCTTGCGACTATGCGGATATTGCCCATGATGGTATTACACGTAAAAGTGGCGAACCCTACATCCTTCACCCAATTGCGGTGAGCTGTATTTTGGCGCATATGCGTCTTGATGCGGAAACTTTAATGGCCGCTTTACTGCATGATGTCATCGAAGATACCGAATTTACCAAACAAGATATTACTGAAAAATTTGGTCTGACGGTTGCTGAACTCGTCGACGGTGTCACCAAACTCAGCCATTCTAGTGATAAAGAATATAATAAAGCCGCATCCTTCCGTAAAATTCTGCAAGCCACCCTACAAGACCCACGTGTCATTATTATTAAACTGGCGGATCGTTATCACAATATGACCACACTGGGTGCTTTACGCCCTGACAAACGTGCTCGTATTGCCCAAGAAACCTTTGAAATTTTTGTGCCTATGGCACGTCTTGTCGGTATGAATGAAATGGCCGACAACCTTGAACATTTGTGTTATCAAAATCTCGACTTAGATATGTATAACAATGTTCAAGAAGCTTTATTACAAACCAAACCGAAACGCTGCGAATACCAGACCAAGTGGGAAAACAACCTCACCGCCTTACTAGAACAACACCATATTTCAGGTCGAATTAAAAAGAAGAATAATAATATTGAATTACTTCGTCACTTTGTAAAAAACGATATTGATCTGCAAGAGCTCACCCATAGTCATGCCTTTGAAATTATTTTACAAAGCATTGCAGACTGTGACCGACTTGCTGATATCCTCAAAGAAAGCTTTAAAGTTCTAAATTACGCCGATCATATCCGTCGCCCACTCCCTGGTGGTAACCAGTCACTGATGATGCGCTTAAAAGGTGAAAAAACCATTTTATCGCTGACCATCCAAACGGAGCTGATGCGCAAAGCGGCGCGCTTTGGTGTGGTTCTCGGTGAAAATGCACCACAAGCTTGTCGCTCAGCGATCCAAGCCTCCATGCAAAATTTAAACGTGTTAGTCGATGGCGCATGTGCCAAGACCACATTTAGTGAATTACTCGATTATCTACATCAAGAGAAAATTTGGGTTTATACCCCACATGGTCATTTGCATGAACTCCCTCAGGGTGCCACAGCGGTTGATTTCGCTTATTCAGCAAGCTTATTTTTGGGCAACCATGCCGTTGGTGCGAAAATTAATGGTGAGACCAAACCCCTATCAACACCATTACTGAGTGGTCAAGTAGTAGAAATCATCACCGATGTTCTTGCAACACCGAATCCTGACTGGCTTAGCTTTATTAATACCCAAAAAGCCCGTCGTGCATTACAAAACATCCTACGTGACCAAGACCAAGACGAACAACGCTTAGTTGGTCAGCAAGCTTTAAATCGTGCATTAAAGCTCTTTAACCGTTCTGTGAGTGATTTAACATTAGCCGATTGGGAAAATGTGCTGAATTGGCGTCATTTAAATGATAAAGAACAATTATTTGAACAGATTGCCGTGGGTGACTTATTACCGCAATTGGTTGCTAATCATTTATATGCTCAAGATACCATTCAGACTTCAAACTCTGCACGCTTAATCTTGGGCACTGATGGTGTCGACGTCAAATATGCGCACTGCTGTAACCCGGTTTTAGGTGATCCAATACAAGGGCATTTATCACGTCGTGGTTTGATTGTGCACCGTTCACGTTGTCATAATTTATTGCATGAACAACATTTACATCCTGAAAATATCATGCCTTTACACTGGACTACAGAAGACAGTGAAGACATTAGTTTTACAGCCTATTTATGCTTAAACATGCTGTTAAATGATGAGCAAATTTCAGAACTGATCTATCTATGCCGTAAAGAGAAAGTGGGGGTAGAGACTGTCCGCTCACATGAAGAAAAAACCTATGTGAATATTGTTGTACATAACCGTAAACAAATTGCCGAAATTATCCGTAATTTAAGAATGCATTTTGGCTTCCCACGCATCAGTCGTTTGGCACAACCTGTTGCCATTGCTGAGCCTGCGAAAGTTGCCAGCTAACCTGACACCGCATATTTACATGTGATGTGTCTGTGATGATAATAGGAGAAATAGATGTCCCGCCAGGTAATCCATACTGAAAATGCACCCGCTGCAATTGGTACTTATTCACAAGCCATTTTAGTAGGCGACACTTTGTATTTATCAGGTCAAATTGGCTTAGATCCATATAGCATGGAGCTGGTAGAAGGCATTGAAGCTCAAATTCGCCGTGTATTTGACAATTTAAAAGCGGTATGTGAAGCTGCAGGTGGTACGCTAGCTGATATCGCTAAGCTGAATATTTTCCTCACTGACCTCTCTAACTTCCAATTGGTCAACCAAATTATGGGTGAATACTTTGCTCAACCCTACCCTGCACGCGCAGCACTCGGTGTAGCTAGCCTACCAAAAGGTGCACTAGTTGAAATGGATGGCGTGGTTATTATTAATCAATAAGTTAAAAACACCGATTAAGCCTTTCACGAAATATCTCATACTAAAAGAACAGAAGCCTCATAAGGAAATCTGAGCATCACTCGGATTTCCGCTTAAGTACATTTTTTTATTTAAAAAATCAATCACCTTAAAAGCATTTTTAAATGATTTTTATTGACAAACGATAATAATTATCAATAATATTACTTATCCCATTTATTCACTTGGTTTGATTTCATGTACGTTTGTTTGTGCCGTGGTATTACTGATCAAGACATTAAAGATGCAATTGCCAATGGTGCAGAAAGCTATCGTGAAGTTCGCGATATGCTTGATTTAGGCACCTGTTGTGGTCGCTGTGCTCCTGAAGCACGTATGATCATCAGTGATGAAGTTGCGCAAATTGCAGCTCGGATCGCAATTGCTGCATAAACTAAACTTTAAAGTTTCCTCAACAATCATAATTATAAAACCAATGGTCTTCGACCATTCCTCCTCCCCCGCTTCTGACTCTAAGCGGGTTTTTATTTATTAAAGCCCTGAAAATTAGCGCCTTGTTTTGATTGTGATTTTCATTTGCTGTTCTATAAAATACTCGCTAATTTGTACTTTGTTGTTTAAGATATTTCTATTCTCATATCGAATTTATATTGCTTAGTTCGAGCTTTATTGCAGTTAAGGAGTCAGACATGAAAGGCAATCGTGATGTAATTAATCAGTTAAATCAGGTGCTTTATCATCATTTAACTGCAATTAACCAATATTTTCTTCATTCACGCATGTTTAACGATTGGGGCATTGAGCAACTCGGTTCTGCAGAATATAAAGAATCAATTCGTCAAATGAAGCATGCTGATAAAATTATTGAACGCATTCTATTTTTAGAAGGTTTACCAAATTTACAGCACCTCGGTAAACTCTATATCGGTCAGCATACCGTTGAAGTTTTAAACTGCGATGTACGTAAAGTCAAAGAGAACATCGAAGCCATTCAAGTAGCGGTTAAACTGGCAGAAGAACAGTTAGATTATGTCACTCGAGATCTAGTTCAAGAGATTTTAGAAAAAGAAGAAGAATGGTTGGATTGGACGACGACTCAGCTAGACCTTGTTGAGTCTGTTGGTACTGAAAATTATATCCAAAGTCAGATTTAATATTGTTATCTTAAAAAAACCCGCAAGCGCGGGTTTTTTTTACTTTTATAGCTTACTTCTACGGACATAGACCTACTCCATAAGCCACTTTATATGGACATACCTTTTAATGTTCAAAACATTTGAATGCTGCCCATCTCAAAAAATGACTTTTACTCAATGCAAGATAAAGCTTATGAAAGCAGAAAGGTTGTGACACATTTTAACAACTATACAGACAGAACAAAAAACCTGACTACTTATAAGCTAACTTCTGTATTTCTTCTTTATGCTGAAGAATTACACGTTTTGCATGATGCAGAACAATACGGTGAATCGCTTCATCATCGCCAAACTGCATAGGCAAAACTTTTACAGTTGGGCGAGGTATTCGTTCAGTTATTTTGAAATCTTTGAGTCGTTTTACTTTCTAATTTCATCATATATAAAACATTCCATATAAAACAGCATTCTTAATTTTACTCAGCACTCCACAATTAACAACGACCTTATGTTTTTTCGCAGACACAGCTAGTTGAGCAGGCTAAAAATAAGATAAAGACGGTGAAAAGTATTTATAAGCAGTTAAAAGAGAATTATGAAAAATTAATGAAAAAAGTAAGTTTGCTGTTGTTGAAAAATTTTAAGTTTAAAAAACGCACCTTTAAAGGTGCGTTTTTTGAAAACTTATTCTAAACCACAAGAAGCGTCGTCTTTTACATCACACTTAACTACTTTGCTAGTACCTTTAAGTGGCGTTGCAGAAATTTCTTCAACTGAAACAGCTGTCTCAGCAGTTGTTGGAATACCAGTGATCGCTCCACAATGTTTAGCTGTAGTTGGGATGTTACTTATATCTGGAGTTTCAGCAATTTTTTCTGCCATAACCAAACTAGCAATTGATTTCATTTCAGAAAGACATGATGCATCATTTGCTTTCTCTGTATAAGTTTGATAAGCAGGAATTGCAATCGCAGCAAGAATACCGATAATTGCAACAACGATCATTAATCGCTGACATTCCATAAGTCACTTTATATGGACACATATCAAGCCATTGAATTATATTGTTTTATCTAATTATCTACCTTGTCCATATGGACATGCTTTTAAAAGGACAAAACTTTTCAAATTGTCCATATCAGAAAATGGCTTTTACTTAGTGAGATAGGATGAATTTTATAAAAGCAGACTGGTCGTGAGATATTTTAAAATTTTGATAAGCTAAAAACGGAATAAAAAAATCCAGACTCATTTATAAGCCAACTTTTGTATTTCTTCTTTATGTTGACGAATCACACGTTTTGCATGGTGCAAAGCAATACGTCGAATTGCTGCATCATCACCAGATTGCATAGACAAAACTTTTACAGCTGGACGAGGTATTCGTTCGTTTACTTTGAAGTCTTTTAGCCGTTTCATTCTATCACTCCCCCATGTATGAAGCGTTCCGCATAGAACAGCACTTTTCAATTTTAGATTGCTTTCATCCCCACACGAGTAATCATGATTAAACTAATATAGTTGTCTACTTGTTTAGCTGCTAATAATTTAGCGTTTATAGCGACAAACCATTTACAACATGGCCTCTCGTAAAACCAACAAAACTGACACTATTTGTCAATTAGTTACATAAAATTACCTTGAGATTTTTCACTTATCAGAATCCATTAAACAATCTATTGATTTCACTTAGAATTATTGGGTACTATGCTTTGGCACACTTTGTGCAAACTATAAATTAGCTTACAAAGCTTATAAATAAATTAACAAAACATTTGTGGAGAATGTTATGAAATCAAATCAACAGGGCTTCACCCTGATCGAGCTCATGATTGTGGTCGCTATTATCGGTATTTTGGCTGCTATCGCGATTCCTGCTTACCAAAACTATACTAAACGTGCTGTTGATCAGTCTTGTTTAACATCTGCTAAAAATTACACAAGTCAATTTATTCTTTGGGAAAATGATCCTGATGAAGTAACAGAAAAACCTTTAGCAACCAACTTTAATATTGCTGGAAAATGTACAATTACTGAAGCAGAAGCAGGTGCTGAAACAATCACAGCAAGTATCGAAAAAGGTAATTCTACAGGTGTATCTTGTACAGTTGCTACAGGTAAATGTGGTTTAACTGGTACTGCTGGTGGTGCTGATGGTGCTGATGGTGATGATTAATCATAATCATTAAATTTTTAAAAACGCATCTTTAAAGATGCGTTTTTTGTTTTAACTCAAAATTTTCCAACAACAGCGAATTGCACTTTTCCAGCAGTTTTTCATAATCTTCCTCAAGCTGCTCATAATCACTTTTCACCGCCTTGGTCTTACTTTTAGCCTGCTCAATTTGCTGTGTCGGCGAAAGCACATTTTGCCCTGCTTCTTGCGCAGCTTGCTCAATTGCTTTAATCAATGCAGCATGGCGACTCTTTTTAATCGAGCCACGCTTACGTCCTGCTTCTAATGCTACGGTGTCGTTATTAATTGCAGACCCTTTGGGTAAAATTGTTGGCTTATTAGCCTTTAGACGCTCTAAAGCGGCATAATATTCATTGTGTGCACTCATGTTTTAAACCTCAATATTGATTGTTTTAATTTTTTGAATAGTTTTATTTAAAGCCATAATGTCGCTGTCCATTTGCCCGTATAGCAAACTGCCTTGTGCTTGTGTATCTCGTGCTCGTTGCAGTCGTTGGACTGCTTTTTGCATCTTTTCCGCACTCTCAGCATCAAATACTGCATGGGCACAACTCAAACAGCTCGTAATCGCAGTAAATGAAATTTTTTCGCAAGAATCAGGATTAGTACAAGCACCAAACAGGCTAGTCTTGCAAGCAATTTCCCCTTTTTTCATACGCTTGATGGTTTCATCACGATTCGAAAATACTGTGAGTAATTGCTCGCGGTCTTTTTGCAGCTGCAAATAGGTTCCTGCACCACCGAGCAAACGACTAGCACTATTAATTACACCATCTTCAAATTGTGCATAAGAATGCACCAAACGTTGATATTCCAACTCTTGAAGAAACTCTTTTTGACTGTCACTCACTAAAATATTCGGTGCAAATACCGCATTACTACGGTAATACAACGTCATCGCTTCAGTTAAATGCTTATATTGAACTGACAAAGCTCCCAAACCGATCACACCTGAACGTGCACCATATACCGCTAAAGAACGCCGAAATTGATGAGTACAGATATTCCAATATTTGCCAATCTGACAGTCTTTTTCGTCCCGCCAGTTGCGAAAAGCATCGAAAGCTTCTAGTTCAGCTAAATCACTTTCAATGATTCTCAGTCCATCACCCAGTGATACGGAAATACGGCCTAGATACTGGTTAAAATTGGCTTGTGTTCGGGTCGGAGCACCTGAAAAATGTGACACAAAATCCGTTTCGTTTTTAATATTTTGATTATTTTTATGCCGATGCTTTTGCGAGTACAGCGTTGGAAAAAGTGGATATTCAGCAGGGTTCGACAAATCATAATGTGGATTGAGCAGGGCATAAATTTCACCGATACTTTGCGCTGCACGTACCCCAATTTGAATATCTTCAAACGTGATCCAATAGGTGGATTTATTACCGCCACCATGCAACTTGGAAGTGTAGCCCATAACCACATGCACAAGATGTTCATGGCTCTGAACGGTTTGGTAACAGTCATAAGACAGATGATTTACTTCATTGTCCCGCATCCCTGTAAATAAGTGAATCCAAAGCTTGGCCATGCCTTGAATCAACGTCATATAGCGAGTGAGATTGGCATGTTTTTGAATCTGATTATTTTCAAACAATTGAGTTAAACCAAGTAAATCACGAGCATCAACAAAACTCACTGCATTTTTATAATCTTTAAACTCACGTGGCATACGCGCAAAAGCTTTATCTTGCTGAATACGTTGGAACCATTGCAGCAAAGCAGCTGCATTTTGATTAAACTCGTTCAATTTATCCGTTAAAGCATTAATGAGGGCCATATAAAGCCGTAAAGGAACCACTTTGGTTTGTGGGCCTACTTTGCCCGACCGCAAGCGTAATTGAGCAGCAATTTTTGTTAAATGCTCAATCGGTTGATATGTACTAAACGCAGGAATCACGAGGGGATGTTGCTGCTGTATGGCAAAACAATCGGTTAAAAATGCCTTGATGTGAAGTGCCTTTTGATAGCTCACAGCAACATAGGCATCATTCACTTTTGGCATATAAGCAACATCGCTAAATAGCTGCTGCAATGTACAGCCATTGCTGTAGGCAATAGCGGCAAACTGTCGTAACACAAGATGGCGCTGCTCAATACTTTTAATAATTGAATTGCCTGTTTTAACGTACAATAACGCAAAGATGATTTTTTTCATTTCTGCACGTATTTGAGCAAATAGAAAATCATCCTCTCGTGCATTCTCTAGCCATGTCTTAAAATTTAATTTACAGTAACACTTTGGTAAATAGGGTGAAAAGTCCCAAACATCATCACCAAATTGAGACAGTGTTGTACCATTTGACATACGGGATAAAATAAAGCTTGTGGGAACAGACAGCTGATGATTCTCAAGACGGTATTCGTCAGGTAAGAACTTCTCAGCAACACCATGCGCATATAAATATAAATTGAATGAACTCATGCGACCCACCCCAAATCAATTAACAGCTCAAAATGATTTAGCCAATAGGCATCTAAATCACCACTTTCCACCTCATCTTGGATAGCGACAATACGCTCACGCAGATCGACATACGCATTTGATAACTCTGTGAGTACTTCATCAATCCGATGTAGAACCACCCCAAACTGCGACTCCCATTTAATCAAATCTGTGGCTTTTTGCTTGATGTAGCCCAATAAACTTTTTAAGGACAAAAGTTTACGTACATCTTCATCATCGGCATGAACTGCATAATGCTGACAAAAAAGGCAGTGTTCAAATTGCTGACAATTGGGTGTAGGGGCTTGTTCAGTAAACCCAATAGCCTTTTCAGGCTGTGGATGGATAGAGGCACATGCACCGACAGGTGAGGCTTGAGCTTCAACAGTTGCATCTAGCATTTGCACTGTAATACGTTCAACTGTTCGCGCTTTTGCGACTGCAACCTCTCGCAGCTCATTAAAAAACTGTGAAATTTGTTGGGCTGCATCTTTAAATGAAGTACGTGCATAATTATTTCTTGCGGTATCTAGTGAGTGGCCCATGACTTCAGCTTCAAGCAGTAGATCACCAGCGCTAAATTCAACAGTTTGACTGCTTTTATGCTTACGCCACTGTTGCGGCGTAAGCCAGAGCATTCTTGGGAAAATGCGCTGAAAAAGCTTTTTCATTAATTGTAATCTGCCGTAGCTGACAGGTCCCAACTGTTGAATTTCATTGCGTAATGGGAAGACGAAATCACATGCTTCATCTTGAATATACCATTCACGCAGTTCCAGAATTTTCCTAAAAATAGGTTCAAATTGAACCCCAAATTCTGGGTAGACTGTCTTGCCACCTGCACGGCTTTTTGTTCCTGAAAACCTGCGCCCTTGGGTACTTGGTAGAATTTCCATCGTATCCAGTTGCAACTGTTGAGCCGTGTCTAAATTTGCCCCCGTTTGTGCGATAAAGAGCAACATACCGATGCAAAGACCATATGAAGCAAGTCTTTCACGCTCTATGTGTCGCTTGTCTTTATTACGTTCTTCAAGTTTACGAATCGCTTGATTGCGATTTTCACGTACACGTTTTCGATGCTCACTATCTTCTTCTAACTCAAAATCAGCTAGCATTTTTGACAATGTCGGAATTGAGCTATATTTGGCTAAGTAACTCTGTACATCAAACTGAATATGTTGTTTATCAGTTTGATGATGAAAACCTGAATAAAAATAAAAATCTTCTTCATCTATAGATTGAAAATGCGCAGGAAAGTCATTTTCTTGTACAACAATACGATGAATTTCAAGAAAGACATTCAACAAAGTTGCATAAGTTTTTTGATGATCTTCTTTAGCGATTGGCAAAACAGGCACATCATAACGCTGAGACTGTACTTGCATCGCTTGACTAACAATATCAATTTCATGACAGTCAAATACATATGCGATCAACTTCGCAGCATTACGCTGATATTGCTTTGCTGTATGTGCAGCTAGGTTTTCTTCATCAGTATCTGCAAGCAAAGTGCGATCAACTAAATATTTGCTGTAACGACGATACGCATCTATTACACTGTCTTGATTTGATAAATCAAAATTTTTCTTTTGGCTATCCACCCAATCTAAAAAAAGTTTACTGGTGTAATAAAATAGTCCTTTTGACAAATCTGATCCGCTCATTTGCAACAAATAGTCCGTTAAACACTGCAAAAAATAACGTCTTTTTTCATCAAAAGATGCAGATAACTGTTGTTCTGACAAAGCCTCGCCAGATACTCTTTTCCGATAAAACAAAGTTCCAATGTCAAATGTCTTAAAAGCAAAAGAAGCTGTCTTATCTTTGCAGACAAGAACAAGTCGCTCATGCTCATTAATTTGTTTGTTGATATCTGAGATATGCACCAAAATCGGAGAGCGTCTAAAATTCATGACAATTCTCCTGCTAAATTGACAGAAGACATCACGTATTTCATTAAGCTTGATTCATACTCATGCTGAATTTTACTGCGCCATTGCAATCGGGATTTATAATTCAAATACTGTAAAGTCGTGCTGATGTTGCGATGTCCCATCCGAGCTTGCACATACTCAACCGCAGTCATAGCAGAATGCCCTTCAGGTAGATGCTGTAACTGACTTTCCAGCAGATTCATCCCAAAACTGGCACGTAAGTCATGGAATTTGAAACTTTTAAATTGTGGATCAATTAGACGAATTTCAGGCAATAACACCATTTTTAAATAACTGCGTACTGCTTCACCTTCATAGATTTTCAGTCGAGTCTCAAAGGAGTCAGATGCTTTGATCTGCTCAGTCAGTTCTTGCTGTTCAGCTTTGCTGGTGTAGAAAGGTGTACCAAGCTTGGTGAGAAACACATAGTTTTCATCCGAGTCGCCATAATTTGATTTCTGTCTACGCAGACGCGCTTTCTCACTATTGATATAGATTTTAAGATCTTGTGCTAACCAATTTGGAATTAACAATGTCATTGGCTTTTGAAATTTAGTGTCCACACCTGTACCTGCCCCAACTGGCAGACGAATAAAGCCATGACTATCAAGCTCACAACCAATTAAGTTTTTGATTCGTAAAGTACAAATCGTTTGTAAACGAGCACCTGTAAACAATGCAAGATAAAACATCAACTGATATTCACGTGATGACTTCCGTAATGCTTTTAATATAACTGCTTGATCTTCAACAGTAAGTGGACTTAACTCACCACCATCCACAATTGCTTCAGAATTTGGCGCTTTGGCTGGAACATGAATTGCAAGATCATGTGACTTAATTGCCATTTTTCGACGTGCACCAAACTCATTATCCACCGCAATGTATTTGTAGACGTCTTTAAACGGTATACCGTAGCGCTGATGATCAACTAAGTCTTCTGTAACGAGAAATCGGTAAAAGTTCACCACTGCATTAATTCGATTACTTGCAGAGCGAGCTGAAATTAGACCTGCATTTGCCTGCTCAATCAAACGAGTACGATATTTAAAAATCGCATTTGACTGTTTTAGTTTGTGAAACTTCAAACAGTCCAGTTGCTCATCTTCTAAAAAACGCTGAAAATCAACAAGCTGATTGGCAATAGATGCAAATGTTTTAAAATCATACTGTATTGTTTGCTCAAGTTTTTTCAGCAAATACAGATTAAAAACGTCAGAAGGGCTACCATCTCCCTGAACAATTACAGGGAATTCAAGGTAAGCATCACCATGTTTTTCAAACGCTGCATCATTTAAACAACGGGTTGCATTAACCAACGCCAATAACTGAAATTTTTTGATGCTCACAACTTTGGCTTTCGATTGGTAGCGTGACTGACCATTTTTAAGTTTAGTGCTCATTTTGAGCCTTCTGTTTATTAAAAAACAGGCAAAAAGTGACCTTGATATAGGATTGACAAAAATACCCCTATCTATCAAAATCGAAGTGTCTGGACGCCAATCAAGACATTCATAAAAGCTCATGTTCCCGCATGGGCTTTTATACTTTTTGCCGAATGAAAATAATTACTTTTAAAATTTAGCCCACAGCATCTATCTCTTTTGTAGCGTTTTTTGATTTATACTTGACAAATCATTCAAATAGCCTTGGATTTTAAGTTCTCTCATAATCAGTACTGAAGACTGTGCATCAAGACTTCTTAAATGATCTGAACAATATCGTTGATAAGCCTCACGAATTTCAGGATTCGGTAGCCGAACCAAGAATGGCTTTCCTTTCATATCGTTTACCCTTGCGTGTTAGTTCATGATTTTCTCGAGCGTGTTACACTATGTTAGTATCGCTAACAAATTAATATTAATCGTTCGATTAACTAAAATCAACAGGATTTATTCAAATGAATAAGATTTTTTTAACAGAAGAACGTAATAGGTTGAATTTAAAAGCAAAAGATGTAGCTGAATTTGTTGGTGTAGCAATTCCTACACAGTCTAATTATGAAAATGGCAAACGCTCTCCAGATGCAGAGTATCTTGCTAAACTTACGGAATTAGGCTTTGATATTAATTACGTTTTAACAGGAAAAAGAGAGTCTTTAAGTCTGGCAACACAAGAAAAAGTGCTGATTGAATTATTTCGGCAAGCACCAGAAACTGTACAAAGACATATCTTGGCTGGGTTATTAACTCAAAATACTCCAGAACCACCTAAGGGTAATATTGTTACGGTCGGTGACTCAAATACTGGGAATGTTGCAGGAAGAGATATAACTCTTAAATAAATAGCTAGGATTCTTATGGCAAATAATTCTGTTTCTGTCGGTCATTCAAATACAGGCAACGTATGTGGCGGCAATTTAACAATTAATCACTCATTACCATGTAAAAATGGTGATGGGATGCTTTCTTATGAAGACTATCAGAGGTTTCCTTATTGTAATCAATGTATCTCATCATTCCGTAATCAGACATTTTTTCGCTATCAAAAACATGCTATCGCGATTTGTTGGGTAATCTTTGCCTTAGTAATTGGTGGATTTTATTTCATTATGGGACGTTTACCAAATTTTGCGGGTATTATGTTTCAGAAACATAATTTAATGGAGCCTTTGATCCCATTAATGTCAACATTAATTTTATGTCTTGTAATTTTTTGTCTAGGTAGAGTTTATGCTATATTTTTAGCAAAAAAATATATCAATCAAAATTTAAGCTATCACTAACATAAAACTTTACTGACTCTATATTATTTTTAAATTTATCAATAAATTATGAATCACTTGGTTCCCTGCTTTACGAGTCTTCACTGTATTCAAATAAATCTTGCATATTACAATTAAAATATTCACATAAGGTATTTGCGACTGAAAGTTCAATTCGTACTGCACGATCATAGTAAAGACTTGTTAGCGTATTACGATTAATACCAGTCGCTTGAGCTACCTCACTTAACTTTAAAATTTTTCGCTCACCCATTAAATTTGACAACCTACATCTAATCATAACAACCTTTAAATTAAAAAATTAACCTACTGCAGGTTAATTTAACTTGATAAACAACTATCATCGTGCTAATTTAACCTGCAGTAGGTTATATTGTTTTGTTAAAAACCAAATTAGCCGTTCTAAATTTCATTATATAGTTTTTTAAGGAAGTTCAGCTATGAATAACTACTTTTCTCCAAAATTCTCTGTTTCAGAGGAAGTTCGTTCAACTGCTGTTGCACTAATCAAAGAGTTTAATATTGACCGTACGTTTGATTTAGCTTTGTTTCTGAATGTTAACCCCAATTTAAATGACCAAGATGCCACTTTAGCCTGGGTGAATTATTTTGAAAAAAATCAACATGATCTCAGTGACTTCAATCATGTTAGGCGCCACTTTATGAAAAATTTTCCTAAAATTATGTTTGCAAATTTCAGTGAATAAAATAATCAAAGGGAGATATCAAATATCTCCCTTAATTTTTATAGCAATGCTCTTATGGTAATCTCAATAAAAAGTGAAATTCAATTTAATTGGTTGTAAAAATATGGAATCATTTATAAAAGCAGGCCATATTGAGCCTTCAGTCATTATTTTTGACGTGTTTGGTACACTTGTAAAAATAGAGAAAAGACGTTCCCCATATAGAAAATTAATGAAATGGCTAAAAGACAATGGACGACAACCACAACCTGATGATGCCAAATTTATTAAGCTGTCATTAAAAAGTAAACATGTATTCTTTTGGTACGGTTCAGGGGGAATTTCAGCATGGATTTGGACCAGTATTGTACCTTCAGCTGCAAAAGGCTGCCGTGTAGCAGGAGCATAATATGGAATTATGGGTCGATATGATTAATAGTACAAACTTTGAAAAGGTTTTCTACTTTTCATTAGCTGTATTATTTAGTTTTTTATCATCTTGGTATTATCAAAGTTTAATACATATCCCATTTAATAAAGATATCGTTTTTGGTTCTATTATAACTGGTTGTGGTATATTTATTTTTGTATTTGCGACCTTCTGGTGGAGTTTTCCAAGTGCAATACTATCTGGTATTTTTGGGGGAGTTTTTTTCACTAGAAAAGTAACTTAATTTTAAAAGAGACATTTCTTTTTTAAAGAAATGTCTCTTTTATTTTAATAGGGATATTTCTAAGTCTCCATTAAAAAGTAAACATGTATTCTTTTCCGAATAGGTTTGATACTTTCTCAACCCATCGCTCTATTTTGTCAGCTGCCATGACTTGAAAATCTCGCCAATAATATTTCATCTGCTTCCATACCATCTCGATTCGATTTAACTCAGGGCTGTAAGCTGGAATAAAATACAGATTCGTCGAAAAGTT